>CAYYRG010000005.1:0-21652 GCA_964474015.1 uncultured Anaerolineaceae bacterium
GAGAACCGCCCGGCAGGCGGCGTGTGCTTTTGGCTGCGTTTGCGGGCGGCAGGAATGAAGTGAGCGCCATCGATGATGCACGCGAATGTTGCGCCTGGCCGCTGCTCGTCGCCTTTTGACGCTTTTCTGTGCTATCATTGCGCCCTATGAGCGATTTACCCCTGGTCAGCATTGTCACGCCATCGTATAACCAGGCGCGTTTTCTGGAAGCCACCATCCAGTCGGTGCTGGCGCAAGATTACCCGCGGCTGGAATACATCATCGTGGACGGCGGCTCCACCGATGGCAGCGTGGAAATCATCCGCCGTTACGCCGACCGGCTGGCATGGTGGGTTTCGGAGCCTGACCGCGGCCAGACCGACGCCATCAACAAGGGCTTTGCCCGCGCCCGCGGCGAGATTCTGGCCTGGTTGAATTCCGACGACACCTATGAGCCCCACGCGGTGCGGGAGGCTGTCGAATTCCTGCTGGCGCACCCCGAGGTGGGGCTGGTGTATGGCGATGCCAACTACATTGACGAGCACGGGCGCGTGATGGGGCGCTTCCCCGCAGCGCAGACCGATTACCGCAAACTGCGGCGCGGTTATGTCCACATTCCCCAACAGGCGGCGTTTTTCCGCGCCGGTCTTTGGCGGCAGGTGGGTCCCCTCGACCCCACTTTCTATTTTGCTATGGATTACGACCTGTGGGTGCGGCTGGCGAAGGTCAGCGAGGTGCGCTACGTGCCCCGGCTGTGGGCTAATTTCCGCATTCACGGCGACGCGAAGACCATCAAAGACGATGACCGCTGCTGGCCGGAGATGCTGCGGGTGCATTTCCGGGAGGGCGGCAGCCGCTTTGCCCCGATTGTGGCAAAGTATTACTTGCGGAAAGCGTTGGCGCCTGCCCTGCGGCTGCGGTGGCAGTGGCGCTTGCGGCGACGATGAGGAGGTGGCTGTGAAAACCTGGCGCCTGGCGACGATGGGACGCTGGCTGTTGCGGCACTGGCTGTTGGGGCTGCCGCTGATGGTGGTCGGGGCATTGCTCGGCGCCGCTCTGGTGCGCTGGGCTTTCCCCACGCCTTACTGGGCGGAGAGCACCCTGTATGTCGGTTTCAACGCCGATGCCGTTTTGCGCTACCCCGAAGATTACAAAAATTGGGAACTCACCCAACTCGACGGCTTTGTGACTTCGCAGGCGGTCCTGCAGGCGGTGCTGGATGCCCTGCCCGCCGCTGACCCTTATTGGAAGGGATGGACGCTGAACGACTTAGTGGCACATTTGGAGCCGCGCTGGTTTACCGCGGGCGAATGGCACTTGCACGCTACTGCCGACACGCCCCGCCACGCGACCTTCCTGGCGGCGGTGTGGGGCAAAGTGGCGTTGGATAAAATTCACGCGGCCATTCAACAGGGGGAGGTCTTTTTGCAGGCCGATCGCCGCTGGCGGATGCTGGAAGCCCGCCGCGAGGCTGCCGAGGCCGCTCGCGCCCGCCTGCACGCGGCGCGCCAGGCGCTGGAAGGCTGGCTCGACCGCCTGGGGGGCGGCAATGTTACCGTGACGGCAGCCGACCGCGCCGAGATGGCTTATTGGGCTTCGTTTGCGGAATTCCCCGAGGGGGGGCGGGTGCAGCCTTTGCCTTCGGAAGGCGCGACCGCGGCAGATTATCGCGCCTGGGGCAAGGCCGTGCTTCGGCAAATGGCCGCTGCCGACCAGGCGTGGCAGGCCGAATTGAAAGAAATTGCCGCGGCGCAGCAAAAGGCCGCCGCGACGCGTGAGCAGGCGCGCCGCCTTTCGGCGGGCATTTCGGCGGAATGGCAGGTGGCGCTGGCTGCCGATATGCCCGGCAATGCCGCTTTGGAAGCCGAGGAGCCCGGCTTTTGGGCCAACCTCGCGGCTTCGGCGACGGGGTTGAAGCCCCAGGCGCACGCGGTTTACACCTGGAAGGATGGCGCAGCCGTGGGCGCGCTGGCGGGCATGTTGCTCTGGATGGCGTGGGCGTTGCTGGCGGCATTGTGGCAGGGCGAGCGGGCCTTTGCCGAGGGGGAGGGCGATGCGTAGGGTTTGGGAGCGCACGCGCTGGGGTTTGTGGGGGCTCTTGCTCTTGGGGCTGCCCATCAGCAGTTTTGCATATTTCCCCAAGGCGATTGGCGGCGGCGCGCAGGTGCGGCCTTTTGCGCTTTACCCGCTCATCGTGCTGGCGGTTTTCGTGACGCTGCCCGCCCTTTTTCGCCGTCGCCTGCCCCTGAGCGCGGCCTGGCTGGGCTTGTTCGTGATGGCCGCGGTGCTGGCGTCGGCGTTGTTCCTCTTTCGTGACCTGCCGCCCGTGAACGGCGTGCGTCCGCCGGCGCGGGTGGTGCGCGGTTTCATCACGCTGGTTATCGGTGCTGCGTTTTATCTTACGGTGGCGCTGTTCCCCCGCTCGTGGGAAGACCTGCGCCGCACGCTGCGCTGGCTGTACGCGGCCCTGGCCTGGGCGTTGGCCTGGGGGACGTTCCAGATAGGCTATATCTTGACGCATTCTTACGCCTGGTATTTGAAGGCCAACCATCTCCAACGGTTGATTTCCAGCCGCGATTTGCTCACCCGCCGCATCTCAGGCCCGGCGTATGAGCCGAACTGGTTTGCTTCGCAGTTGTTGCTGGTCTTCCTGCCGTGGCTGCTGGCTTCGGTGCTCACCGGGCGCAGTTTGTTTCGCTTGCGCTGGCGCTGGGTGACGGTGGAACTGGCGCTTACAGCGTGGGCGTTTGTGGTGCTGTTGTTCACCTATTCGCGCGCCGGCCTGGCAATGGCGGGCGGTATGCTCGCCCTGGCGGTTTTCTTACGGCCTTCCGAGCGTTTTTCAATGCGGGCGCGCCTGCTGAGCCTGGCCGGGTTGGGGGTGGCGGCGGTGGTTGCCCTGGCTGTGTTGGGGAAGATCAACCCCTACTTCGCCCGCCTGTGGACGGCAGCGGGTATGCCGCTGGAAAAGTATGTCTTCATGTTGGGTATGCAGGGGCGATTTTCGTACTGGCAGGCCGCGTATGCTGTTTATCAGCAGCATCCCTGGTTGGGCGTTGGGTTGGGTAATTTTGCTTTTTACTTCGCCCATGCGGTGCACCCCAAGCCGCTGGGCGGGCTGGATACCGAATTGCTCAAGGTGCTGCTCCCCGGTTCGGGCTATGGCCTGGTGACGCCGAAAAACCTTTATGTGCGCCTGCTCGCGGAAACCGGCCTGCTGGGCTTTCTGACTTTTATGACTTTCTGGCAGGGTGTATTTCGGGATGGGGTGCAGTTGTTTGCTGCCGGCGGTGAGGAAGGTTTCTGGGGGCTGGGCGCGATTTTGGGCTTCGCCGCGCTGCTGCTCTATGGCCTTTCGTTTGGTTCGTTTGCCGTTGCCAGCATGTGGGTGTTCCTGGGGCTGGTGACGGCGGCGGCGCTGGTGGCGCAGACTTCACGAGAGCCTGCCGCTGTGGAAAAAGGATAAACGATGAGCGATAAAAAAATCTTGTTGGCCGTGGGTGGGTGCTTGCTCGTGCTGGTGCTGGTATTTTGCGCCGCGGTGGGCGGGGTCGGTGTGTGGTTGTATCGCCAGGGTGGTTCGTGGGCATGGTCGTTTTCCACTGGCAGCACGGCCACGCCGGTGGCGAGCCTTCCCACGGCGACGCCTGAGCCGACTTTGAGCCCTACCCAGGTAGGGGAAGCCCAAACGACCATCACGGAGACCCTGGCGGCGCTGCAAGCGCGGCGGGCTCCTGAAAGCGACCCCGTGGCGCTGGCGCGGCGGCTGCAGCACGTCACCGAGGTGTGGGCGACGCCCGCTTCCCCGCCCGCACATCGCATTGGCGACGTGGCCCGCTTTTGGGTGAGCAACCAGGATACCAACAAGAATTTTCAGATCACTGCCCGCCTGGCATATTTGCGCCCCCATGTTTATTTTTGGGTGCAGGAGGGCGTGCGGTATGACCAGAAGGCGCTCAAGCGGCTGGTCGACACTTTCGAGGATAAAATTTACCCCACCGACCGCGCCTTTTTTGGCTCGGAATGGACACCCGGCATTGATGGCGACCCCCATCTTTACATTCTCTACACTCGGGGCGTAGGTTCCTGGGTGGCGGGATATTTTTCCTCGGCTGACGAGATTCCCCCCTTTGCCCATGAATATTCCAACGCCCATGAGATGTTTGTGCTCAATGCCGACAACGTCAACCTCTCCCATGAATTTACCTATGGCGTGTTGGCGCACGAGTTCCAGCACATGATTCACTGGTATCACGACCGCAATGAAACCACCTGGTTGAACGAAGGCGCTTCGGAACTGGCTTCGTTGCTCAACGGCTATGATGTGGGCGGTTCGGATTGGGCGTATGCGGGCAAGTCCGATACGCAGTTAAATGCCTGGGGCGACCCGCAACAGGAAGACCCTTCGCCGCATTATGGCGCGGCCTTTATGTTCCTGGCGTATTTTTTGGGACGCTATGGTGAGCAGGCCACCCGTACGCTCATTGCCCGCCCGGAAAACGGCCTGGAAAGCGTGGATTTGACGCTCAAGGAAATCGGCGCTGGCGAAACAGCCGATGGCCTTTTTGCCGATTGGGCAGTGGCGAACTGGTTGCAAGACCCCTCCCTGGGGGATGGACGTTATGGCTACAAGACGCCCGGTTATCCCAGGCAGCCCTGGTTTCGGCCCCAGCATGAGGTGAAAACGTGCCCGGCGGAGGGCAGCGATACCGTGCACCAGTATGGGGTGGATTACATCAAAATCACCTGTCGCGGCAATTACACTTTGCGCTTCGAGGGAGCCACCACGGTGCCGCTTTTCCCCGCCATGCCGCATAGCGGCAAGTTTGTCTTTTGGACGGGCTACGGTGATGAGTCGGATATGACCCTGACGCGCAAGTTCGATTTGAGTGGGGTTTCCCATGCAACGCTGGACTATTGGACGTGGTATGATATCGAAAAAGATTATGACTACGTCTACGTCGAAGTTTCGACGGATGGGCGCTCATGGGAAATCCTCAAGACCCCCTCGGGCACCGACGCTGACCCTTCCGGCAACAGTTACGGCTGGGGCTACACGGGCGTTTCGGGCGGCGGCCCGTCGGCGCGGTGGATTGAAGAGCAAGTGGACCTTTCCCCCTATGCAGGGCAAACGGTGTGGGTGCGCTTCGAGTATGTGACCGACGCGGCTGTCAACCATGTGGGCCTGTTGCTGGATGACATTCGCGTGCCGGAAATAGGGTATCGCGCCGATTTCGAAGATGGCAACGATGGCTGGGAAGGCCGTGGCTTTGTGCGCGTAGGACGCTGGCTGCCGCAGACTTTCCGGCTGAGCCTGATCGATACCTCGCAAGCGCAGCCTGTGGTGCGTCCCCTGGTTGTGGGCCCCGATGGTACGGTCTCGTTGCCCTTGCACCTGACAGGCAAGCCGGTGGTGCTGGTGGTCAGCGGCACAACGCGCGTCACACGGCAACCTGCCCCGTATCGCTGGTCGATTCAGTCACCCTGATATTTTTGACAAGGAGGCTTCTATGACCAACGCTGATGACCGCTTGAACGAACTTCAGGCCCTGAAAGCGCGCCGCAAGAACGGCGAACTGGACACCGTCGCGTATTACAAAGGCCTGATCGGCATTCTGGCGACGACGGTGCAGCACTTGCAAGACGAAGACATTGCCGAGGCGGAAGCCAGGAAACAGATTCCGCTCATTTTGGTGTTTTTGGAAGAACAAATTGGGAAACTGGCCGACCGTGGTGGCTGAGCGCGGCCTTTAGTGGCCGGTTTCGTCGCCGCGCAGCCGAGCGAGCTCGGCTTCCAGCATGGCCCGTTGCTCGGCGGCTGCGCGGCGGGCTTCTTCTTGAATCGCCGCCAGCCGCTGCTGGAAGGTTTGTCGCAGGTCTTTGCCGCTTTCTGGCGCCAGCAGCCAGGCGGCCACAGCCCCTGCGAGCAGGCCTGCGGTGGCCCCGCCTAAGAATTTGCTGAACTTGCCCATGCTCGACCTCCTTGACTTTGCTGTTTTGCCCGTTTCACGGGCGGCCGCAAGCACGCGGCCACCGAGTGAACCCTGCGTGGGTTGATTATACCCGCAAGCGCGCCCTGGCGCGCCGAAGAGGGAGCCTTTAGGAATGGATGCCTCGCGCGATGTGTTGAGCGACCCTCGGATGCATTTCAATGTGGCCCTGGCGGCGGTGGGGGTGGGCGCCTTTGTGCTGGGTTTGCATCCTGAATGGTTTGGTCTGGCCACGACGCCCGAGGTCGGCTTTCTTCAGATTGTCTTCATGGTGACAGGGATGGGGGTTTATACGGGAGCCGCGATCGCGGCTTTGCGCTTGCTTTGGCATGGCCGCAGGTGGTCTGTGGTGGCGCAAATTGGCGCTCGTTTGATGGCCACGGGCTATGTGGCTTTTGCTGCCTCGGTTATGGCCGACATTCTCGGCCTGGGTTCACAAACCTGGCCGATGACAGCCCATTTCGGGCCGGTGCAACATTATGGCATGTTGGTGGGGGAGGGGGTCATGGCGCTGGGCGTCGTGCTGATGTATCCTTATCATCGGTATGCAAAGGAAGGGAAAGATGACGAAGCGAGAGTTGCAGGCTTCTGAGCGCCCTGCGATGCCGCGCTGGCTGTGGCAGGGCAAGTTGACCCCCGCTTTCTGGACGGTAAGCAGCGTGATTTCCATGACGGTCAACGTGATTTTGATCGTGGTGCTGCTTGTCGTGGGAAAGCAGTTGTTTGCCCTCAAGCAGGCTGTCGCGCCCCTGGTGGATGGGTTGAACCAGAATTTCGTTTTGATGGACAAAGCCGTCATTGCCACGCAGGTTGAGGTGCACGACCATATCCCCGTGGTGTTTGACCTGCCGGTGAAGGCCAATACGGATGTCGTGCTTTCCAAGGATGTGCTCATTCGCGGCGCGCGCGTGAATCTGACGACGGGGGGGCTGCTCATTCAGAATGC
This sequence comes from uncultured Anaerolineaceae bacterium, assembly GCA_964474015.1. Classification (GTDB taxonomy): domain Bacteria; phylum Chloroflexota; class Anaerolineae; order Anaerolineales; family DRMV01; genus DRMV01. Next base: position 6,916 of record CAYYRG010000005.1, read on the forward strand.
CCCCGCCGATATTGTGCTGCCCAAAGGCACCGCGTTGCCTATTCGGCTCAGCATTGTGGTGCCGGTGAACACGAAAGTGCCGGTGGATTTGAATGTCCCCGTCCGCATTCCACTGCGAGAAACGGAACTCCACCGCCCCTTTGTGGGGTTGCAACAGGTGATTGCGCCCTACAAGGCGCTGCTGGATGGCGTGCCTGATTCGTGGCGTGGTTTGTGTGCGCGTTATCCGAGCGTGTGGTGTGATTTTACGTGGGGCATGATGGACGCTGTGCCGTAGGCGCAGCGCCTTTCGCCTGGCGTTTCTTGCTTTGGGCAGGCTTTTACGGCCAGATATCGTGGCGCGCCAGCAGGCGCTGGACGGCTTTTCCCAGGGCGGGGTGGTCGGTCAGCGCCTCCAGCCGGGCGCGTTGTTGGCGTATGGCGGCTTCGTCGTCGGGGGAAAGCCCGCCGGTTAAGGTGAGCACTTCCAGCCCCCAGCGTTCCAGCGGCTGATAGCCAATGGCGCGGCTCAGGCGCACGCTTTCGCGAGCGGCTTCCTGGGCCTGTGCGTTTTCTCCCTGGCCGAGGCAGGCCAGGGCTCGTTCGAGGTGGACGCCAATGGCGATTTCGGGCAGTTTGAGGGTCAGGGCTTCTTGCAGGGGGACTTCCAGCCGCTCCAGGGCGGCGCGATGTTGGCCTTGCAGGTTGAGCACCTCGGCTTCAATGATGTGCAGCAGGGGCACGACCCGGTGGAGGGTGCGCATTTGCTCTTCAGCAGCCTGGGCCAGTTGCCGGGCGGCGGTTTCGGTGTCGCCCAGGTGGGCCAATGCCAGCGCGGCGCGTACACGGGCCTTGCTTTCGAGGACGAAATCGTTGCTCGAGGCCAGGCTTTGCTGGTAGAGGGTGAGGGCGCTTTCCCAATCGTGCAGGAAGGCAAAGATGTCGCCGCGGATGCTGAGGGCGAGGGCGTAGCCTGGGGTGTTGTCGTGGCGGGCGTGGAGTTCCAGCGCCTGACGGGTGGCTTCCCATGCCTCGGCCAGGTTGCCGAGGGCCAGCATGGGCATGGCGCAGTAGGCGTGGATGTAGGTGAGCATCCGCAGTTTGCGGAATTGGGCTGCCCGCTCGCGAGCCTCGGTGCAGTCGGCCAGGGCGTCTCGAAGTTGGCCGCTCATGAAATGGGCCAGGGCGCGCACACTGAGGGCGTCGGCCATGCCGAAGATGCGATGGCTGCGCTGGAAGGCCGAGAGGGATTGGTTGGCTTCGGGGATGGCCACGTCAGGACGGGCGCGCAGCACGGCAATCAGTGCCCGCTGGTAGTGCACGCTGCCCAGAAAGAGCGCGGCCAGGGGGGTGTGGCTTTCCTGCGCCAGTGCTCGGGCCTGGGCCAGGTGCATCATGGCTTCTTCGATTTTCCCCTGCATGGCGACCAGCAGGGCGTGGTGGGCGTGAATTTCCATGCGGGGAAGGATGGCGTTGGGCACCTGTTCCAGCCAGTTGAGCGCCTGATGGGTGAGGACGGCGGCGTCGGCATGGCGGTTGGCGATCTGGTAGATATGGGCCTGCGCGTTGAGCAGGCTGCTGCGCAAAAGGGCGCTGTGGCGGGCTTCGGCCAGGTCTTGCAGGGTGCGGACGATGTTTTCAAGGGTGGCGACGTCGATGGTGTCGCCGGCCAGCAGCACCCATTCGGCGTAAAGTTGCCAGATGTCGTCGTCGCGGAAGGCGTCGGGGGCGAGGGCCACGCAGTGCGCCGCGCTGCGGAAGGCGTCGCTGGCCTGGTGGGCAATGCCCAGGCTGAGGGCGTAATGGGCTGCGCGAATCCACCAACGGAAGGCGGTGAAGGGATCGCCGGCTTCTTCGTAGTGGCGGGCGATGACCGCAGCATGGCTGTGGGCGGCTTCTCCCCAGACGGCCTGGCGCGCTTCGGCCAGCCGGCGGTGAATGGCCTGCCGCCGGGGACGGCTGAGAGTGCGGGTAATCACTTCTTCCAGTTTGCTATGCACTAAGGTGTACACCAGCCGCCCTTCCGATTCGCGCACATCCAGCCAGTGGGTGTCTTCCAGCATTTCGAGCGCGTGCATCAGGCGTTCTTCGGGCAGGCCGACGGCGTGGGCTAACACCTGCCAGGGCATGCCAGCGCCTTGCAGGGCGATGTAGGCAAGCACCAGGCGGGCGTCGTCGGTGAGGTAGCGCAGGCGTTGTTCCAGCAACGAGGCCACATGTTGGGAAAGCGGCCATTGCCCCACCGGTTTGTTGGCCTGCCCCGATTCGATCTGGTAGCGGAGGATGCCGAGCAGGTAGTGGGGCGTCCCGGCGATGGAGGCGCGCCAGAGGTTTTCGGCTTCATCTTCCGAGAGGGGGCGTCCCAGCATGGCTTCGGCCAGGGCGGCGGTGTCGCGTTTGCTCAGGCCCGTGAGGGCGCCGCTGGGGATGCGCTGTTCGTGGAGCAGGGGGATGAGCCGCTCGCCGAGGGGGCTTTCGTGCAGGGCTTCGCGGCGGGCGGCGATGAGCAGAAAGCCGTGGCGGGTGTGGTAAGGCGCGGCGGCGAAGGGTTCGCGCGTCAGCCAATAGGTCAGGGTGTCGGCGGTGGCGGGGTCGCTCCATTGAGCGTCGTCCACGCATACCAGCAGGGGGGTGTCTTCGGCCATCACGAGCAGGGTTTGCCGCAGGGCTTCCATCAACTGTTGTTGCTGCGGCGCAGGGGGCAGGGCGATGGAAACCGGCGGCAGGAATTGACGCGCTTCGGGGAAGAGGTGCAAGAGGTAAGGCCACCATGCCTGGGCCACCTGTGCCCATTCGTGAGGGGCAATGTGCCGCCGAATGGCGTCGACCAGCGGTGCGAAGGGCAGGGAGCGTTCCCCGTGGTGGCAGGTGATGCTGAGCAGGCGGTGGGTGTCGGCCGCGCGGCGGGAAAATTCCTGCAGCAGGCGGGTTTTGCCCTGGCCGCTTTCTCCCAGCAGCAGGAAGACGCCGCCTTCATGGGCGCGGCGCTGGAGTTCCTGGAGCAGCCGGTCGCGGCCAATGAAGGGGGCGTGAAGGGTGGGATGAGGCTCCAGGGAAGGGGGCACCACGGTGGGGCGCGGGCGGCGAAGCAGCCGCCGGGCAATTTGCAGCGTTTCGGCGGGGTAGTCTTGCCCGAAGAGGGCGCGCATGTGTTCGCGCTGCTGCTCCAGGAAGTCGCTGGCCTCGGCGGCGTTCCTCTGGGCGCGCAGGGCGCGCAGCGCCAGCAAGAGGATGTCGGGCTGGTCGGGGTGGACGTTCAGGCTGGTTTCGCAGAAATGAAAGGCTTGGGCGTAGTCTTGTTGGGCAAAATGGTGCTGCGCCAGGCGGTTGAGCAGGGCACGATAGTGCTTTTCGAGGCGGTGGGTGGTGGTGAGCAGCCAGTCGTCGAAAGGGGGGGCGGCTGCGGCGGAGAAGCCTTCCAGGAAGGGGCCCCGCCAGAGCGAAACAGCCCGCGCCAGACGGGCGGCGTGGTGCGGGGGCAGTGGGGCGTCGGGTGGCAGGCGCTGGGCCTGCGGCAGGTCACGTTGGCAGATGTGGAGGAATTCCCGATAGTCGATGAAAATGCGCGGGTGCTCGTTGAGAAAGTATCGGCCGTTGTTGCGGTGAAAGGCCCCCGGCGGCAGAATTTTTTGAATGCGGCTCAGGGTGGAGGAAAGCCGGCTGCTGACGCGCTGGGGGTCGGCGTCTTCCCCGAAGAGCATGTGGAGCAGCCGCTCGCGCGAGAGGGCTTGCGTATGCGCGGCCAGCAGAAAGAGGGTGGCCCGCTCCCGCCGCCGAAGCGCTTTCAGGGCGGTGGTGGAGAGGCCCTCTGCCACGATTTCGGGCTGGCCTAAAAGGAGGACTTGGAGGGACATGGCAAGGAAAAGTGCGGAGAGGGATTAATGGGGCTTTCATTATACTACTATCACCTTCGAGGACGATTCGATGCGGTTTGAAGGGCTTTGGCCAAAACTGGTGGGGGGTGTCGTTTGTCAGGTTTTGGGCGCTAAGATGAGAGGAGCGTAAGTGTAAGGGGGATTTTGTGGTAAAATGCCAGCGTTTCACTTTGTGAAACATGCAACAGAGTTCAGGCACGATATGGTCATCCCTTCCCCGGCGCGCAGGGGAAGCAAACGAGGAGCGCACATGAACGCTTGGCTGTATGTGGGCATCTTTATTGCTTTGTCGTTATTCTTCCCGGCGTTGTTGGCCGTGTTGGGGTTGATTTTAGGCCCCCGCCGCCCGAACCCCATTAAAACCGATACTTACGAATGCGGTTTGGAAACCGTGGGGGAGACATGGGTGCAGTTCAAGGTGCAATATTACCTGTTTGCACTGGTCTTCCTGATTTTCGATGTCGAAGTGGTCTTCCTCTACCCCTGGGCGGTGGCTTATCATGCCTTGCCCTTGTATGGGGTGATTGAGGGTGTTATTTTTGTGGTCATGCTTGCGGCCGCGTTGGTGTATGCGTGGCGCAAGGGCGCGTTGGAGTGGTCGTAAAAGGCTGATGGGCTAAACGCTACATCGGCCTTTCTTATCGGCGCGTTGCAGAACCTCTTTGCTGTGGAGGAGCGTGTCCTATGGGAATTTTGAGCCAGCCCATTGGGGTCATTGCCGAATGGTTGCGTAATCTGTTGCTGGGGTGGGGCCTGTCGCAAGGGCTGACCACCGTTTTGTTGTATTTGCTGGGCGGCGCGGTGGTCGCCATTCTGGTGCAGACTTGGGTGATTTTCCTCATCTGGTATGAGCGGAAACTCATCGGCCGCATTCAAGACCGCCTGGGCCCAAACCGGGTGGGGCCTTATGGCCTGTTGCAGCCCTTCGCCGACTTCATCAAAATCATGACCAAAGAGGTCATTGTGCCTTCAGGGGCTGATAAGCCTTTGTATTTCTGGGGGCCGATTTTGATGGATGCTGGTGTGCTGATGTTGTGGGCTGTCATTCCGCTGATGCCGATGGTGGGCATGGATCTCAACGTCGCGGCGCTTTACACCATTGCGGTGGGTGGCTTCGCGACTTTGGGGATTTTGCTTTCCGGCTGGTCTTCGAACAACAAGTTCGCGCTGGTGAGTGCCATCCGCACGGTGGCGCAGATGGTTTCGTATGAAGTGCCCACAGTGTTGGCGCTGCTCATCCCGGTGCTGCTGGCGGGGACGATGAGTCTGCATGGCATTGTGGCAGCGCAGCATGTGTGGTACATCGTGTTTGCGCCGCTGGCTTTCCTGATTTATTTTGTGGCTTCGGTGGCAGAAAACGGGCGCTCGCCTTTCGACTTGATGGAAGCCGAATCGGAAATCGTGGCGGGGTTCCACATTGAGTATTCGGGGATGGTGTTCGCCATCTTTTATGTGGCGGACTTTTTGCATGCGTTTACCATCGGGGCGTTAGCGGCAGTGCTCTTCCTGGGTGGCTGGCGCGGCCCTGGGGCTGAGAGTTTCCCGCTGCTGGGCTTTGTTTATCTGTGGATCAAGGCGTTTGCGGTCTATTTCGTGGGCGTGTGGGTGCGCGGCACGGTGCCTCGCGTACGCGTAGACCAGTTGATGAACTTCAGTTGGAAATTCCTGACGCCGCTGGCGTTGATTTTGCTGGTGCTCACGGCGGTGCTGGACCATTTCGTGTTCGGTCTGGGGGCCTGGACGCGGGCGTTGAGCCACTTGTTGATGAACATCGTGGTGGCGGTGGCGGTGTTGCGGTATCTGGAGCATCATGAGAAGGTGCGGGCCAGCCGTCGCCCAATGGTGGCGCAGCCGGGTCAGTACCCTGTGGCGCGGCCGCCTCGCCCGACGGTGGCCGAGAACCCGACCGAAGCGGCTTCGTAAGAGGAGCAGAAGCATGACGGCGATGCAAATTATCTTCCTCCTGACGGCGGTGGTCACCCTCGTGTCGGCTTTGCGGGTGGTGACGACCCCGAACATGATTCACGCGGCGCTGTGGCTGGTGACCACGCTGGTGGGCGTGGCGGTGTTGTATGTGTTGCTGAGCGCCTCTTTCCTGGCTGTGGCTCAGGTGGTCATTTATGTGGGCGCAATTGCCATTTTGATGATGTTCGTGATTATGCTCACCCGCCGCGAGATGCGCGATCGCGGCCCGCAAACGGGCAAGCAATGGCCGTGGGCGGCGGTGCTGGCGGTGCTGTTGTTCGGCGGGCTGGTGTGGATGGTGCAGAGCGTGGGCCTGGCCGCTGCGCCGGTGGGTGAGGTGCCGCAAACGGCGATCGCCGACCTCGGTAAGGCGCTGGTTTCGCCGAATGGGTTTGTGATTCCGTTCGAGGTGGCCTCGGTGCTGCTGCTCGCTGCGCTCATCGGTGCAGTGTATGTGGCCTGGACGCGCCGCCACTCGTAGGAGGGTTGTCATGATTCCGTTGAACTGGTATCTGATTTTGGCCGCGGCGCTGTTTTCCATCGGGTTGTTCGGTGTGCTTTCTCGGCGGAACGCCGTGGCGATTTTGATGAGCGTGGAATTGATGCTCAATGCCGTGAACATCAACCTGTTGGCTTTTTGGCGTTATCGTGCCCCTGCCCATCCGGTGGGGGTGGTGTTCGCGGTGATTGTGTTTGCCGTGGCTGCGGCGGAAGTGGCCGTGGGCCTGGCGCTGTTCATCGCCGTTTACCGCCGCTTCAACTCGGTGGCTGCCGACGAGATCAATTTGCTGAAATGGTAGGGCCTGGCGTCGGGCTGCGGCCCGGCGGCAGGGCGTATCCCCAGAGATGATGTGAGGACGCCATGCCGACGACGACTTTGCTCTGGTTACTCCCCGTTTTTCCTTTGTTGGCCTTTGTGCTGATTGTGCTTTTCACCAATCGGAACAAGGCCTTGAGCCACACCCTGGCCGTGGGAGCGGCTTTCCTCTCCTGGTTGGGGGCGATGGTGATTTTCGTGCGGGCGTTGAAAATCGGCCCCGAAGCCCTGGCCGAGCACCCCATCCATTCGTGGGTCAACTGGCTGCCCACCGGTAACGGTTACTTGAAAATCGGTGTGATGGTTGACCCGTTGACCGCGGCGGTGCTCTTCTTCGTCGCCTGGACGATTTTCATGATCTTCCTTTATAGCGTGGGGTACCATAACTTCGGGTATCCGGAAGGCGACCACGACCAGAAGGGCTTGCCCCCGCACGGCGCGACGGTGGTGGATGCGCACGGGCATAAGCATCGTGTGCCTTCCATCGAGCCGATGTATTCCCGCTTCTTTGCCTACATCGGCCTCTTCGCGGCGGGTATGTACCTGCTGGCGATTTCCGACAACCTGCTCACCCTGTTCGTGGGCTGGGAAATCATGGGTTTGTGCTCGTACCTGCTGATTGGCTTCTGGTTTGCCAAGCCTTCGGCGCGGGCGGCGGGCATCAAGGCTTTCATGACCACCCGTGTGGGCGATGTGTTCATGCTCTTGGGCATCGCCTACCTTTACAAGGCGACCGGCACCCTTTCCTTCCCCGATATTTTCAAGCCGGAGATGCTGCACGCCCTGGCGAATGCCAACAGCGGCGTGTTGGGGCTTTCGGCGGCGGGGCTGATCGGCGTGCTGCTGTTCATCGGTACGGTGGGTAAATCGGCGCAATGGCCGCTGCATGTGTGGCTGCCTGACGCCATGGAAGGCCCGACGCCGGTTTCGGCCATGATTCACGCCGCGACGATGGTTTCCGCCGGCGTGTACATGGTCATCCGCATGTTCCCGCTGCTCAAAGCGGGCTCGATGAACGGGGCGTTCCTCTCGCCGTTGGCGGTGATGGGCTTCATTGGCGGCTTTACGGCGCTGTTCGCGGCCACCATTGCCGTGGCGCAAAACGACATCAAGCGCGTCCTCGCTTATTCGACGATTTCTCAGTTGGGCTACATGGTGGCCGCCCTCGGTGCAGGCTCTTACATCGCGGCCACTTTCCACCTGATTACCCATGCTTTCTTCAAGGCGTTGCTCTTCCTCGGCTCCGGTTCGGTGATTCACGGCATGGAGCACGGCGTGCTGCATACGGGCAACCACGAGGTCGACCCGCAAGATATGTTCAACATGGGCGGCCTTGCCAAGAAGATGCCCATCACGTTCTGGACGTTCGTCATTGGCGGGTTTGCCCTCTCCGGCTTCCCGGTGCTGACGGCAGGTTTCTGGTCGAAGGATATGATTTTGAGCACTTCGTTCTTCGGCGGGCATCCGGTGATTTTCTGGACGCTGGCGATTGCGGCCTTCCTGACCGCTTTCTACACCATGCGGCAGATTACCCTCACCTTCCTCGGCCAACCGCGCACGCCGGAAGCCGAGCACGCCCACGAAACCCCGTGGACGATGACCGTGCCGCTGATGGTGTTGGCTTTCTTTGCGCTGACTGCCGGCTGGGTGGGCATCCCCGAACATTTCCCCTTGTTGGGCGGCCTGGTGCCCAACTGGTTCCACCACTGGGTGGGCGCGACCTACGAGGGCTTGCTGGAGGAAATGGGCTGGCTGGAACACCTGGCCGAGGGGAGCCTGGTGCCGCTGTACACCTCGTTGACGGTGGCTTTGGGCGGTTTGTTCTTCGGCTGGCTGGTTTACAAAGATGTGCGCTCGCCCGACCCGGCGCAGGATCCGCTGAAGAAAGCCTTGGGGCCGGTGCACACCCTTTTGCAGAATAAATACTATTTCGACGAACTGTACGGCCTGATCTTCATCCGACCGGCTTACTGGCTGGCCGAGGTGTTCACCTTCCGCTGGGTCGATCGCGGCGTGATCGACGGCATCTTGCACGCCATCGCACGCGTGGTGTTCGACCTTGGCAAGATCCTGGCCTACGGCTTCGACCTGCCCATCATCAGCGGCGCAGGGGACCTCATCGGCAACATCGTGCGCACCTTTGGCCGCGCTTTCCGGGTGGTGCAAACCGGTCGCGTGCAGGATTACATGGTCGCTGCCATGACCTCGGTGGTGGCCTTTGGCGCCTTGGTGTATTACCTGCTGGTCTTTGCCCACTAAGATCGGCGGATAAGGAGCGAACTATGGCGTTTCTTCAGAATCATTTGCTCTCGTGGATTTTGTTCACGCCTGCGCTGGCCGCAGTTGTGATCCTGTTCTTCCCTAAGGAAAAGGTGAATTTCCACCGCTGGTTTGCATTCATTGCCAGCCTGGTGCCTTTGGCGCTTTCCATTTGGCTGTGGGTGGCGTTCAACCCCAGTGCCGAGGGCTTCCAGTTTCAAGAGCAGGCCCAGTGGTTTACGGCGGTGAACTCCACTTACCACCTTGGGGTGGATGGTATCGCCCTGGTGATGGTGCTGTTGACCACGCTTCTGACCAGTGCGGCTTTGCTGGCTTCCTTCAGCATCAAGGAACGCGTGAAGACTTACATGGTGCTTTTCCTGCTGATGGAAACCGGCATGTTGGGCGTGTTCATGGCGCTGGACCTGGTGTTCTTCTATGTGTTCTGGGAAGTCAGCCTCATCCCGATGTTCTTCCTCATCAGCCAGTGGGGCAGCGAGAAAGGTGTGCGGGTGTGGGGCAAAGGGCGCGAGGTCAAGGAACGCGATTACGCGGCCTTCAAGTTCTTGCTCTACACCATGGCCGGTTCGTTGGGTTTGCTCGCGGCCATCTTCCTGTTGGGGATGGTGAGCGGCTCGTTTGACCTGCCCGTGGTGCTGGCGCACTGGAAGACGGTCAGCGGCACGCTGTGGGGCATTCCGGTGGCGACGATCAAGGCCATTGTGTTTTGGGCTTTTGTGATTGCCTTTGCCATCAAGGTGCCGGTGTGGCCGTTCCACACGTGGTTGCCCGACGCCCACACGGCAGCCCCGACGCCTGGCTCGATGATTCTGGCCGGTGTGATGCTGAAACTGGGCGCGTTTGGTTTTCTGCGCTTCATCCTGCCTTTGTATCCTGAGCAGGCCAAGATCTTTGCCGGGGCGCTGGCTTTTCTGGGGATGATGTCCATTGTGATGGGCGCTTTTGCCTCTTTCGGCCAGACCGATTTCAAGCGCCTGGTGGCGTATTCGTCGGTCAATCACATGGGCTTCGTGATTTTGGGTATTGCCGCGGCTGCTTATGCGGTTTCCACCGACCCGACCACGGCGGCGATTGCGCTGAACGGTGCGGTGTTGCAGATGTTCAACCACGGCCTTTCCGCAGCCGGGATGTTCTTCCTGGTAGGCGTGATTTACGAGCGGGCGCACACCCGCGACCTGCGGGAATTCGGCGGCCTGTGGCCGTTAGTGCCGATTTACGGCGGCATTCTGGTGTTTACCTCGATGGCTTCCCTGGGCCTGCCTGGTTTGAACGGCTTCGTTTCCGAGTTCTTAGTGGTGCGGGGCGCCTGGCCGGTCTTTACCCTCTACACTGCTTTGAGCATGTTGGGCTTGCTCTTCACCGGCGCTTACATCCTCAAGGGGCTGCGCGATGTGCTCCAGGGGCCGTTGAACACCAAATGGGTCGGCCATTTGACGGATATTTCCGTGCGGGAAATCGCGGTGATTGCGCCGTTGATGGTGCTGATGCTGTGGATTGGCGTCTGGCCGATGTGGATTTTGAATGTGATCAACAAGGCGGCGGTTCATTTGCTGGCCTTGCTCTGATGCTGGCGCGAGCCGACCTGTGTCTTGGAGGTGCCTAAGTGAGTGGCATTAACTCTGCAATGATGTTGGCGATTCTGCCTGAGTTGCTGATTCTGCTGGTGGCCGCGGCGGTGCTGGTCGTGGACCTGGTGGAACGGGGCAAGCACCCCCGCCTGCTGGGCTGGATCACCGTGGCGGGGTTGGGCGTGACTTTCGTCGCCAGCCTGCTTTATGGCCGCCCGCCGGAGGGCGGGGCGCTGGTGTGGGGCGGCATGTTGCGCCACGACTGGCTGGCCTTTGTGTTCCAGATGGTCTTCATCATCGGGGCTGCGGCGACGGCCTTGTTCGGGATGGATGTCGAGAACCTCGGTGAACGGGGTGAGTTTTACATTCTGCTGCTGGCTTCGACTTTGGGCATGAGCCTGATGGCCGCCGCTGCCGATTTGGTGATGCTTTACCTGGCCATTGAAACCACGTCGATCCCAATGTATGTGCTGGCCGGTTTCCTGCATGCCGACCGCCGGTCCAACGAGGCAGGTTTCAAGTATCTGCTCTTTGGTGCGATGGCCTCGGCGGTGATGCTCTATGGCTTTAGCCTGCTTTATGGCTTCACCGGGGCTACCCAACTGGCCGCACTGCCTGCTGCGATCACCCAGAGCGGCATGGGGCTCGGCGTGCTCCTGGGCATCATTGCCCTGATTTTGGTGGGCTTTGGCTTCAAAACCTCGGTGGTGCCGTTGCATTTCTGGGCGCCGGATGTTTACGAGGGTGCACCCACGCCGGTGACCGGCTTCCTTTCGACCGCTTCTAAAGCCGCCGGTTTTGCCGTGCTGGTGCGGGTCTTTCTGGTGGCTTTCCCCGGCCAGAGCATCCCTTATTGGGGCGCTTTGCTGGCGGCGATTTCGGTAGCGACCATGACTTTGGGCAATACCCTGGCCCTGGCGCAGAAAGATATCAAGCGCATGTTGGCTTATTCGTCCATTGCCCACGCTGGCTATATTTTGGTGGGTGTGGTCGCTTTGAGCGAGTTGGGCCTCACAGGTGTGGTGTTTTACCTGGGCGTGTATTTGCTGAGCAACCTGACGGCCTTTGGTGTGGTGGCCATGGTTGAGAAGGCCGATGGCTCGACGACGATTGCCGATTACGCCGGCTTGGGCAAGCGCGCGCCGTGGTTGGCGCTGGCGCTGATGTTTGCCCTGCTCTCCCTTTCCGGCACACCGCCGTTTGGCGGTTTCGTGGGGAAGGCATGGCTGTTCGGGGCGGCTGTGAAGGCCAACCTGGTGTGGCTGGCGATTGTGGGCGTGCTCAACTCGGTCGTCGCGATGTACTACTATCTGGTGGTGCTCAAGGTGGCTTACTTTGACCCGCCGAAGACGGAAGGCAAGATTACGGTGAGCGCGTCTTACACCGTCGGACTGACCGTGCTGGCGGCGGCGGTGTTGCTGGTGGGCATTGCTTTCGCCCCCTGGTTCGCCTGGGCGCAGCGGGCTGCCGCTGTGCTCTTCTAAGAAAAGCAAGCAGTTAGCGGCCCGAGGCAGTGATTGCCCTGGGCCGCTTTTGCTTTGCGTTGCGCCGGAGGGTTGCGCCCTCGGCTGCTTTGAGGGCTCGGCTGTCACGCCTGTCGAAGGGCACGGCGAGGGCATGATGCCGCCTGGGCGTTTTTTGCGGCTCTCGGCGGCGCAACGGTTGACGGCACCTTAAGCCTCATGTTACAATGCTGCCGCTATGGATGAGTTCCAACGGCAGAAACTTGCCCGTCAGAAGGTGTTCAACCTCACCCTGGCCTCGGTAATGGCCCAGGTGGGGCTTTTGACGGTGGTCGTTTTGGGGGTGGCGCTCTGGGTCGGGCTGACCCTCGATGCCCATTACGGCACCCGCCCGCTGTGGACGATTGTGTTGGTGGTGCTGAGTGTGCCCCTTACCATCGGCGGGATGCTGTGGGTGGTGCGCCGGGCCAGCCGCCGTCTGGAAGACGAATCGCCTTCAGAGGGTGAACAACAGCAGTAGTTCGCCGCGCAGGCCCCGGGCCGCGCGAGTTATCTTGGAGGAAGAATTCATGGCTGACCCCAAGAAGGACCCTGGGACCAAGAAGAAAGGCAACTTGCGCAAGGAATTTGGCATCCTGATGCTCATTACGGGGGTTTTGGGTGGCATCGGCTGGTACTTTTTCCCGCCGGTCATGCCCCATGTGCAACTCCCTGCCGAGCCGGTGATGTCGCACCCGCTGTTTACCCTGCCGGTGCTGGGCGATGTTTACCTCACCAACACCCTGGTCGCGATGATATTGATGGACCTGGTGGTGTTGGCGTTGGTGTATATCGTCCAGAAGGCGGCGAAAAGCGGCGATCTGGTGCCGCGTGGCTTGAGTGGTGCTTTCGAAGCCTTGCTGGAAGCCATGTATAACCTCACCGAGAGCACCGCGGGCAAGTGGACGGCAGATATCTTCCCCTATTTTGCCACCTTCTTCATTTTGGTGTTGATTGCCAACTACATGGAACTCTTGCCGGGCGTGGATAGCATTGGCTGGCTGGCCCATGCCGAGCATACCGGCCATGCAGCGAAGGGCATTTTCCTGCTGAAAGATGCCGGGGAATACACCGTGGTGCCGTGGGTGCGGGTGCTTTCCACTGACTTGAACTTCACCGCCGCGCTGGCGCTGGTTTCGGTGTTCATGACGCAGGTCATCGGCGTCAAGGCGCTGGGGTTGCCCTACTTCGGCAAGTTCTTCAACATCAAAGCGCTCTTCACCGTCAAACCGCGCTGGATGGGCGTGATTGACTTCTTCGTCAGCATCCTGGAAATCGTTTCCGAGGTTGCCAAAATCGTGTCGTTCTCTTTCCGGTTGTTTGGTAACCTCTTCGCTGGCTCGGTGATGCTCTTCGTGATTGGCTTCCTGGTGCCGATCTGGTTCCAGAGTGCGGTGCTGTTGCTGGAATCTTTCGTGGGTGTGATTCAGGCGTTGGTGTTTGGTATGCTGACCCTGATGTTCATGTCGCTGGCGACGCATCCGCACGGCGGCGAACACGAGGAAGCCCACGCGTGAGGCTGTGTTTTCGGCGGCCTGGCCGCCTTCAAAAATTCGTCACAAATCCTATCTACGGAGGTCGAGGGTAACGATGGAACAAGCAATTGTGCAAGCCGCGAAACTTATCGGTGCTGGCCTGGCGATGATTGGCGCCTTGGGCGGCGGGATTGGCATTGGCCTTTCGGCGCAAGGCGCGGTGCAAGGCATTGCCCGCAACCCCGATGCTGCCGGTCAGGTGCAGACCAACATGATTTTGGGTATCGCCTTCTCTGAGGCCGTCGCGATCTATTGTCTGGTGATTGCCCTGCTCATCCTGTTCGTGTAACGCTGATTCCAGCCCCCATTGGGAAGGAGGCTCGCCTTGGAACTCTTAGGGAAACTGGGCATTTCGCTGGGCTATTTAATCGTCCAGATTCTGAACTTCATCATTATGTTCTGGGTGCTCAAGAAGTTCGCCTACCCGGCGATCTTGGGCATGTTGGAAAAGCGGCGTGAGATTATCGCCAAAGGGCTGGAAGACGCCCGGGTGGCGGCTGAAGCGCGGGCCAACGCAGAGAAGGAAGCCGAGAAGATCCTGGCCGAAGCGCGCGCCAAGGCCAGCCAGATTGTGCGGGAAGCCAGCGAGCGCGCCGAAGCGGTTGGGCGCGAAATCAAGGCCGCTGCAGAAGCCGAGGCTGCCAAAGTGCGCGAAGAGGCGCTCGAAACCGCCCAGGCCGAGCGCGAACGCATTTTGCGGGAACTGCGCAGTCAGGTGGCCATGTTGGCCATTGCGGCTGCCCAGAAGCTCATCGGCACCGCGTTGGACGAGCAGCGCCAGCGCGCTTTGCTGGAAGAGTTCTTCTCGGGCATCAAGGGCGGCAAAGTAACCGTGCTGGACGATTTGGGTACGGTAGAAGAAGCCCCCGCTGCCGAGGTGATCAGCGCCCTGCCCCTGACCGAAGAGGAGCAGGAAACCATCAAACAGGCCATCCTCGCCAAAGTTGGGAAGGTTGGTGAAGTGACCTTCAAAGTGGACCCGTCTATCATGGGCGGGGTGATCATTCGCATTGGCGACAAGGTGCTCGATGGCTCGGTCAGCGGCCAGTTGCAGGAACTGCGCGAAAGCCTGATCTGAAGAAACTTCTCAGGCGGCAGCCCCTGCCTGCGTGAGATGCTGAGAACGCCCGTGGTGGTTTGCCACGGGCGTTTTTTGTGAGGGTTTCCCCCTGACCGCCGGAGAAGGGTGCCACCAATGATATAATTGCCCTATACC
>CAYYRG010000006.1:0-21167 GCA_964474015.1 uncultured Anaerolineaceae bacterium
TTACAAGAAGTCATCAACGAGTATCTTCTCGCCAAGCGCGCCCAACGTCTTTCGCCGCACACGCTCAAAGATTACTCGGCAGCCTTTCGGCAACTGACGGCCTTCCTGGGAGAGGACGCGTCTTCCGAAGACAATAGGCTGCGCCACACCTTCGCAATTTGGTTTCTGCGCAACGGGGGAAACATCTACGCCTTGCAGCGAATTTTGGGACACACGACGTTGGATATGGTGAAACGTTACCTTGCCCTCGCTCAAATGGACATTGAATCGGCCCACGCGGTGGCTTCGCCCGTGAAACATTGGGTTGGATGAGGGTTCAAATCCGCCCGCCCCGACAGTTTTCCCCACCTTTGGCTGCCTGGCATGGCGGTCGGCGGTGGGGTTTTTGCTTTGGGTCTGCACTGCAGTGCTATAATGAGCAGGGGCACATCCTCGCGGCTCCGGCCGCAGCGCACACGAGGTCACGGTATGAACTTCCTTATCACCGGCGCCGCCGGTTTCTTAGGAGCAGCGTTAGCCAACCGTTTGGTGCGAGAAGGCCACCAGGTGCGCGGGTTAGATGACCTTTCTGCAGGCAACCGCGAAGCCCTTTCACCCGAGGTCATGTTTACCCGCGGCGACATCAACGACCGACCTAAATTGTGGACCTTGCTGCAAGGCGTCGATTGCGTCTACCATCTCGCCGCGCGCGTCTCGGTGCCGGAATCGGTGCTCTACCCACGGGAATACAACGCCGTCAACGTCGGCGGCACAGTAGCGCTGATGGAAGCGATGCGCGACGTCGGCGTGCGGCGGGTGGTGCTGGTGTCCTCCGGCGCGGTGTATGGCTTCCAGGAAACCCAACCGTTGCACGAGGACATGATGCCCAACCCTCGCTCGCCCTATGCAGTCTCCAAACTGGCGGCTGAGCACTATGTGCGCACCATCGGCTTGCTGTGGGGCATGGAGACCGTGGTGCTGCGGGTTTTCAACGCCTACGGGCCCGGGCAACACCTGCCCCCCTCGCACCCGCCGGTCATCCCCAACTTCCTGTACCAGGCCGTGCGAGGCGGCACGCTGGTCATTCACGGCGACGGCAGCCAAACGCGCGACTACGTTTTCGTGGACGATGTCGTCGACGCCCTGGTCGCCGCCGCCACCGCGCCCCAGGCGGCAGGCGAAATCATCAATGTCGGCAGCGGCAAAGAAACCAGCGTGCGCCAACTCGCCAACCTGGTGCTGGAAACCGCCCACAGCCACGCGCAAATCGTGTACAACCCTCGCAGCGGCGGCGGCGTGCCCCGCATGTGCGCCGACCTCACCAAAGCAGCCCGCATTTTGAACTACCGCCCGCGGGTCGGACTGGCCGAAGGGCTGCGGCTCACCTTAGCCCGCGACCCCCGCTTCCAGCCCAAGGAAGCCCAGCCAGCCTGACCCGCTCGCGGCAACACCTTCCCTTCGAAGGCCGACACCACTTCTTGGAGGTGTGTCATGCGTGCCTGGCGATTGTACGCCCACGATCTCATCGAAAACGAGCCCATGCGCCTGGAAGACGTGCCTGCCCCCGAACCCGGCCCCGGCCAGGTGCGGCTCAAAATTCGCGTTTGCGGCGTTTGCCATACCGACCTGCACACCGTCGAAGGCGACATCCACCCGCCGCGCCTGCCCATCACAGTAGGGCACCAGGTCGTCGGCATCGTCGACAAACTGGGCGCAGGCGTCACCCACCTGAAAATCGGCGACCGCGTCGGCGTGCCGTGGTTCTACGATGCCTGCGGCCAGTGCGAATATTGCCAGCGCGGCGAAGAAAACCTGTGCCCCAACGCCCGCTTCACCGGCTTCCACGTCGATGGCGGCTACGCCGAATACATGCTTGCCGAAGCCCGCTACGCCCTGCCCATCCCCGAAAAGATGGACGACCTCCACGCCGCGCCCCTGCTGTGCGCCGGCATCATCGGCTATCGCGCCCTCAAGAAAGCCGACTTGCAGCCTGGCGAACGCTTGGGGCTGTTTGGCTTTGGCGCCAGCGCGCACATCGCCATTCAGGTCGCGCGCTATTGGGGGTGCGAAGTCTACGTCTTCACCCGCTCGCCCAACCACCAGGCGCACGCCCGTGAACTCGGCGCGGCCTGGGTGGGAAGCCCCAACGAGAAAGCCCCCAAAGCATTGGACCGCGCGGTCATCTTCGCGCCGGCGGGCAAAGTCGTCCATGCAGCGTTAGCCAACCTCCGCCGCGGGGGCACCGTTGCCATCAACGCCATCCACATGAGCCCCATTCCCGAAATGCCTTACCCCCTCATCTACTGGGAACGCACCCTGCGCAGCGTCGCCAACGCCACCTACCAGGACGGTGTGGAATTCCTGAAACTGGCGGCTGAAATTCCCATCGAAACCACCGTACAGGAATACCCGCTGGAAGCCGCTCAAAAGGCACTGCAAGACCTGAAAGCCAGCCGCATCAACGGCGAAGCCGTGCTGCGCATTGCACCGGGAGAAGATTAACAACGCCAACGCGTGTCGGCGACAAAAGCAAGGCAAAAGCCCTCCCACCACGGCAACCTTTCTCTCCTTGCCCGCTGAGTACCGCCCCGAAAACCCGCGCGGGGAATGTCATCGCGCGTTCCCTGAGCGGCAAGGGTTCTCGGATGGGCACTGAGCAAGGGATTTTTTTTGCCGCGCGCCGAGCAGAAAGCCTTGCTTTTTTCACATTTCTAATTTATAATCTCTCTAACCTTGATAGAGTTACAAGGAAAAAACCATGAACTCACACCCACATACCACGGCAGTCCCGGAAGAGCGCCTGATTCACGCCCTGCGTGAGGCTGGCCTGCGGCTGACGCCGCAGCGGTTGGCCATTTGCCGCTACCTGGCGAACACCGACACCCACCCCACCACCCAGGAAATTTACCGCGCCCTGAAGCCGGAATACCCCTCGCTGAGCCTCGCGACCGTGTACAACACGCTCAGCGCGCTGGTGGAACTGGGCGCCATTCACGCGTTGGGCGACGCCGGTGACGACACCACCCATTACGACGCCGACATTGCGCCGCACATCAACCTGGTGTGTGTCCGCTGCCACCGCATTGTCGACTTGCCCCACCAGGCCGTCGCCGAACTGGAGCAAACGGCTGCAGCACGCACCGGCTTTCACATCCTGGGCGCGCGGGTAGTTTACTACGGCCTCTGCCCCGACTGCCAGCGAGCCGCAAACCAAGGATCATGAGCACTGACCACATCAAAATCCCCGAAGTCCGCTGCACCGACATTGTCGGCGATACCCTCATCGGTTACGACGGCGTGTTGGAAACCCGTCTGGACTACGAACACGCCCGTCTGCAAATCACCTACGACCCGCGCCTGCTGGAAGACGCCCAGGCGCAGGAAATCGCGCAAGAAGCCGCCCATCGGGCGTGGGCGCGCGTGCAACATTGCCCCCTCGCAGGCACCACAACCTGCAACGATTGCGCAGCCCGGCTGGCCCAAGACCTGACCCAATTTTTCGGCCAGCCGCCCAAAGTGGTGCTGCAAGAGAACGGCACCCTGGTCGCGCGCCTGCCCCGCCGGGCAACGTTGACGGCGGTGGCCGAAGCCGAAATCACCCCGCCGCCCCAACCCGCGCCTGCCCGCCGCCGTTGGAGCAAACTGACGTGGGAAACCCTCCTCACCATCACCACCTTAGTGGCGCTGTTGGGAGCGGTGGCTGCTGGTCACCTGGCCGCGCCGCCGTGGGTTTCCACCGCGCTATTCGTGCTGGCCTACGCCGCGGGTGGCTACTTTGGCTTTGTTGAAGGCATCGAACTGCTCCTCACCGAGCGGGAGATCGACGTCGACCTGCTGATGGTAGTGGCTGCCTTGGGCGCAGCCCTGGTAGGCCAGCCCGCCGACGGTGCGGTGCTGCTTTTCCTCTTCTCGCTTTCCAACACCCTGCAATCCTATGCCCTTGGGCGCACCCGCCGCGCCATCGAAAGCCTGATGGACCTGCGCCCCCCCACCGCCACGGTCAAAACCGAAAAAGGCTGGGAAACCCTGCCCGTCGAGAAACTGCGCCTGGGCGACATCGTCATGGTGCGGCCTGGCGAGCGTTTTCCCATCGACGGCGAAGTGGTGGCCGGCACCACCGAAGTCGATCAATCGCCCATCACCGGGGAATCGGTGCCAGTGCTCAAAGAGCCGGGCGACAAAGTCTTTGCAGCCACCGTCAACACCACCGGCACAGTCGAAGTGCGCGTCACCCATTTGGCGCAGGAATCCACCTTAGCCAAAATCGTGCAAATGGTGGAAGAAGCCCAGGAAGCCAAAGCCAAAACCCAGCGCGCGCTGGAAGACTTCGAGCGCCGCTATGCCAAGTTCGTGCTGGGCGGGGCTGTGCTGCTGACCGCTGTACCGCCCTTAGTGTTCCACGAACCCTTCGACATTGCCTTTTACCGGGCCATGACGTGGCTGGTAGTGGCTTCCCCCTGCGCGCTGGTGATTTCCACCCCTGCGACCATCCTTTCGGCCATTGCCAACGGGGCGCGCAAAGGGGTGCTGTTCAAAGGCGGCGCTCACCTGGAACGCACCGCCACGCTGGAAGTGGTCGCTTTCGACAAAACCGGCACCCTGACCGTGGGCGAGCCGCAGGTGCAGGGCGTGCACCCGACCGAAGACGTGGACGAAGACGAATTGCTGCGCCTGGTTGCCGCCTTAGAAAGCCGCTCAGAGCACCCCATCGCCCGCGCGTTGGTGCACGCGGCCCAACAACGCGGCCTGGAAATTCCCCCTTCGGCTGATTTTCGCGCCGTGGTGGGGCAGGGCGTGCAGGGCACGGTGGCCGGTGAGCCTCTGTGGGTCGGCAACGTGCGGATGTTCCACGAGCGCGAGGTGCCCCTGCCGGCCTCACTGGCCGAGCAACTCACCGCCCTGGAAGCCCAGGGGCAAACCGTGGTCATCGCTTACCGCCCCGAGACGCGGCGCTGGCTGGGGCTGATTGCCGTGGCCGATTCCCTGCGCCCCGAGGCCGCCGATGTGGTCAAGAAACTGCACGACCTGGGCGTCAAGCATGTAGTCATGCTCACCGGCGACAACGAGCAAGTGGCAGCGGCCATTGCCGCCAAAGTGGGCGTGGACGAATTTTACGCCGAACTGCTACCCAAAGACAAAGTACGCGTGCTGGAACGCCTGCAAAAGCAATACGGCCCCACCGCGATGGTGGGCGACGGCGTGAACGACGCCCCGGCACTGGCCTTGGCCGATGTGGGCATCGCGATGGGCGGGGCAGGCACCGACGTCGCGCTGGAAACCGCCGACGTCGTGCTGATGGCCGACAACCTGCACCACCTGCCCTACGCCATTGGCCTGGCGCGCAAAGCCCGCCGGGTGGTGTGGCAAAACCTCACCTTTGCGATGGGCGTCATCGTGCTGCTGGTGGCCTCGGCCTTTGGCGCCGGTCTCACCCTGCCGTGGGGCGTCGTCGGTCACGAAGGCAGCACCGTGCTGGTCGTGCTCAACGGCCTGCGGCTGCTGGGCTATCGCGGCTGAAACCACGGGCTTTCCAACCCACGTATTCCGCTATGCCGCGGGGCGGGGATGACACCCCGCCCTGCTGCTTTATGTGTCGGAGGCGCAGAGCCCCCTACGGCTTCCAGGGCGCGACGTACCACCGAATGTAGGCTTCCACGTGGCGATGCCAGTAAACCTCATTGTGCCGCCCGATGTTGAAATGCCACTCATGCGGAATGCCTTCCTCTGTGAGCACCCCCTCAAACCAGCGCGCCGATTCGGTAATCTGCTGCTGGTCGGCATCGCCAATGTCCAGATAAATCCGTGGCCATTCCCCAGGAGGAATCTCGCGCAGCCACCTGCGGATGTA
Source organism: uncultured Anaerolineaceae bacterium (assembly GCA_964474015.1). Lineage (GTDB taxonomy): Bacteria > Chloroflexota > Anaerolineae > Anaerolineales > DRMV01 > DRMV01. Next base: position 5,828 of record CAYYRG010000006.1, read on the forward strand.
GGGCACGTCTTCCCAAAACACTGGCGGACTATGCCCGCCGATGCTGCCAAACAGTTCCCAGTGGGAAAGCCCAAGATGAATTGCCCACGACGCCCCGCGTGAAAGCCCCCCAATGGCACGGTCGTGGCGGTCGTTGCGAGTGCGGAAGTGGCTTTCCACCCACGGCATGAGCACCTGCAAGAACGTCTCATCCCAACCGGTGTTGCGGGGCTGCTCCCATGTGCGCTCGCCGGGCATGACGATGATGAAAGGCGGCGCCTGACCAGAAGCAATCAAACGATCGGCTACGGCAGGCGCCCCCAGCCGCACCCATTGGGTCTGGTCGAAATTCTGCCCATGAATGAGGTAAAGCACCGGATAGTGGCGCTTGGGTTGCTGGTCATAGCAGGGCGGCAGATACACCAGCACCGGCATGGGATACGAGAGAAAACGAGAAGGCAGACTGGCGCTGACGATTTTCCCGCCTGCGTGCCAACATGCGGGGGTAGGGTTAGGCGTAGGGGTCACCGTGGCGGCAGGCGTGGGGGTGGAAGTAGGGGTTGGGAAGGGGGAAGGCGTCGCTGAAGGGGAAGGCCGCGCCGTGGCCGCTACGGTAGGCGGCACCCAAGGGGCGCCCGTGGCAGCAGGCTGGGCCGCAGCACACCCGCCCAACAACAAAAGCCCGACGAGTAACCCCCATCGGGCTGCTGCAAAACGGGGCCGCCGGCCCAGTCGCCGGAGCCACAACGACATGCGAAGTCGGTTTGGCCTCAACGTACGCGCCGTTTCCATTCTTCTTTCAACTGCAACTGCCGCGGGCTGACACCCGATTCCAGCAGCAAGAAGTCATACATCAGGCGGTTGAATTTGCTGGGCTCATCTAACATGGGAAAATGCCCCGACTTCTCGAAAATGATCTGATGCATGTTTTCCGGCAGGCGGCTGAGCGTATCTTCCGCCGGCAGGCTGATGAGAGGGTCGTTCCGCCCATGCACCAGCAGGCAAGGCACTTCGACCCGCACCACCTCGGCCAGCAAATCCATCGCCTGAATCTCGGCCAGCGAGGTGGTAATGGCTGCCGGGTCGGTTTTGGGGGCTTCTTTGCGGGCTGTTTCGGTAGAAAGTGTGGGCGTGAGCAACCAGGAAGCCAGCCGCTCAGGCGGGTCGCTTTGCAGGCGCGGGTGAATGGCCTCTACCGTACTGGGCATCGCGACCATCGCCATGCGGTCCACCGCGAGGGGATATTGCAAGGCGAAGAACAACCCCACCACTGCGCCCAGGCCGTGGCCAATGAGCGCGACTTTCCCAATGCCCATTTCTTCCAAAAATGCAGCCAGCAGGTGAATTTGAGAAGCCAGCGCGTAGTGGGCAGGATGCTTATCGCTATCGCCAAAGCCCCACAAATCCAGCGCATAGGCGCGATAGCGTTGCGAGGCGCTCTGCATCGCGGGCACCCAATAGCGCCACGACCCCACCCAGCCGTGCAAAAAGAGCACGGGGCGGCCGCGTCCCAGCACTTCGTAATGGACGATATGGTCTTTGATGATAATGGCGCTCATGGGGCCACCTTTAGATTACCCGTGCGCAAGGCTCAGCCGCGGCCGGTTTGTTGCAGCAGTTCGGCCACGCGGGCGGTCAACTGATCGGGAGAAAAGGGCTTCAAAATGTAATCCACCGCACCTGCCGCAAGGCCCTCTTTGACCTCGCTTTCCTGCCCTTTAGCCGAGAGGAACACCACAGGAATGTCTTTCGTGGCCTCGTCGGCTTTCAACTGCCGGCAGGCTTCGTAGCCGGTGAGGCGGGGCATACGCACATCCATCAGCACGATGTCGGGCTGCTCACGGCGCACGGCTTCCACTGCTTCAGCGCCGTTGGCCGTAGGAATGACCTCGTGCCCTGCAAATTGCAGGGTGAAGGTGATCAAATCGCGGATATCGCGTTCATCTTCGGCTATCACAATTTTCGCCATGGTTCAAGCCTCTCCAGCGGAATTTTCGTGCTCGGGGGTAAAGATTGGCAAGGTGAACGAGAAGGTGCTGCCTTCGCCGGGCACACCGGTGCTTTCCAGCCAGATGCGCCCGCCATGCATCTCGACCAGGGTTTTGACAATGGCCAGCCCCAGGCCGGTGCCGGCAGAGGCCATCACGAGAGAGTTTTCACCCCGGTAGAACCGCTCAAACACGCGTGGCTGTTCTTCGGGGGGGATGCCGATGCCCGTATCCTGGACGTCGACCTGCACGACTTCCCCTTCCTGGTGCGCCCGCACCCACACCTGGCCGCCTTCGGGTGTGTAGCGGTAAGCGTTCTCGACCAGGTTTTCGGCAATCTGACGGATGCGCTCTCGGTCGCCATATACCGGCGGCAGATCATCAGGAATTTCGGCGGTGAAGGTCATCGGGCGTCCTTCTTCGGCTGCCCGACGTTTTTGCTCGGCGACGACGTCGTGCAGCAAGGCAGCGAGGTCTACTGCCTCGGGCATCAGCGAGACACGGCCAGCCTCGATGCGGGAAATATCCAGCAAGTCACCGACGAGCAGGTTGAGACGCTCGGTGTTGTTCTTGACGGTTTCCAAAAAACGCCGTTGCTGGTCGGTGAGTGGCCCGGCTGCGCCCATCAGCAAGATATCCACATAGCCTTTGATGGCCGTCATGGGGGTGCGCAGTTCGTGAGAAACCGTCGCGACGAATTCCGACTTCAGGCGGTCGACCTCGACCTGATGGGTAATGTCGCGAAAGACCGACACCGTGCCCAGGAAGTCGCGCCGGAAGAACACGGGCGCAAGGTGCACCGAGATGACCCGCCCGTCTTCCAGTTCCAGCCGTTCCTCATAGGCGACCTCCTGGTCGCGGTAACTCTCGGGGTCCGCCGACCAATGGTGGATGGTTTCCATCCATTGGCGACCGGCGCTGCCGAAGAGGCCCACGAAATGGTCAAGGGGGCGGTCAAGGGTTTGCTCAGCAGGCAGCCCTAAAATGCGCTCGGCAGAAGGGTTGAAGAGGGTGATCATGCCCTTGCGGTCGGTCACCAGCACACCGTCGGCAATGGCCTCGAGGATGGCGCGCGCCCGGCTGGCTTCCACCTCTTGCTGGCGCAGCAATTTACCCAAACGCTCGGCTTGTTCGCGAATCAGGTTGAAAAGTTCGGCGTTGTTGATGGCAACAGCCACCTGCCGCGCCGTGGCCGAGGCCAGATCGAGATGATATTCGGTGAAATGGTGAGGCTGGTGGTGGAAAAGCAACAGGGCGCCGAGCACATCTTGCGCTACCACCAGGGGCACACCGATGACGCTGCGGTGGGAAAGCGGCAAGCCGTGGGGCTTTTTGCGCCAGCGGGGGTCTTTTTCCAGGTCGGGCACGAGCACAGGCTGGTTGTGCTCAATGATCCACCCCGCCAGGGAGTCGGTCGCCGAGATGTCTGTGGGGCGCCCGCCAAGGGGCGGCTGCTCGGCATAGCCGCGGCCAGCGCGCAGGAAGAGCGTGGGCGTATCGGGGCGTTTCAACAAAATGCTGCTTTGCTCGGCGCTCAACGCTTCGTTGAGCAGGTCGAGGGTGCGGTTGAGCACCTGGTCGAGGTCAAGGCTGGCCGAGAGTTCGGTAATGATGCGCAGCAAAGTCTGGGCGCGGTGGTGTTCCTGCTGCAGTTGCCGGGTACGCTCGGCCACGCGGGCTTCCAGTTCCTCGGTGAAGCGGCGGCTGGCGGCATAAAGGCGGGCGTTTTGCAGCGCCACCGCGGCCTGTTTGGCAAGGGTCTGGGTCAGTTCAACTTCGTCGCTGGTAAGGCTCTCGGGCGTGGCGAGATGGATGAACAGCGCCCCAAACAGGGTCTGCCCCGCGGGCAACGGCACCACGGTGACTTTCGGGGCGCGCCGCGCCAGAAAGCGTTCCAGGGGGGCCAGGCGGGCATCGGCGTGGACGTCGGCGTCGGCCAGCACCCCCAACGTCTCGGCCAGGTGAGCAAACACGGGGGCATTGGGCAGTGGCTGGGGCAGCGGTTCGTCTTCAGGCGCGGGGGCTGCTGCCAGCAAGGTGGGCGTTTCGTCTTCCAGCAGCACAAACGAAACCGCCCGTCCGCCCAGGGCCTCGTGCAGGCGTCGGGTGGTGTAGTCGGCAATGTAGGCCGGGTCGAGGGAAGCCGAGAGTTCTGCCGTCACTTCATAGACCAACGCCAGACGGCGGGTGCGGTGGTCAAGTTCTTCGGCGTGGCGACGGACTTCTTCATACAGGCGGGCATTACCCAGCGCCGCCGCAGCCTGGCCGGCAAAGGTCTCGGCAGTTTCGACCCAATCGCGTGTGAAGAAGCCCGGCTCGCGCTTCTCGAGGGCAATCACCCCCAGCACCTCGTCTTTGAAGCGCAACGGCAAGCCCAGCCACGAGCGGTTGGGCACGGCTTCTGGTGCCGGGAAACGGTCGTCAGCATGGGTGTCTTCCACAGCCAGGGCTTTGCCCGAAACCAGCATCTCCTGGAACAAGCGGCTATCTTCTACGGCAATCGTGATGCCGAGGAGTTCGTCGGCGTTGGGGAAGCCACGGGCATCTCGCACCCGCAGGCGGTTGCCTTCCCGCAGCCAGAGGGTGCCGCCGTCGTAAGGCAACACCGCGGCCAGTTGCTCCAGCAGTGAGGTTTCGACCTCTTCCAGCGAGAGGCTGCGCGCCACCAGTTCTGCCGAGGCATTGGCCAGGGCGTGCAATTGAGAGGCGCGCCGCTCGGCGGTGTGCAGCAGGTGGGCGTTTTCCAGCGAAAGCGCTGTTTGGCCGGCCAGCGAAACCACCAGCGATTGGTCTTCACGCGTGAACGCCGCGGTGGCGTTGAAATTGTCCAACACAATCACACCCAGGGGGCGTTCACCCGCGCGAATGGGCACCATCATGCTGGAAACCGGAATACGGTCGGCAGTGGCGCGACGGTAAGCGGTCAGGGCTTCAGGCGAAAGGGGATAAGCGGCGGCAAAGTCCAGTTCGCCGATGCGCCGGGGCTGGCCTTCCAGCATCACCTGTGCGGGCAGGCTTTCTTTGGGAAAAGTGATGGTGAGCATGGCTTCGGCGTCGGCATAACCACCGGCGACCTGGGGTTGCAATTCTTCGCGCTCCGGGTTCCACAATGCAATGAACCCGGCATGGGCATGCTGCAATGCTCCCAGGGTGCTTTCCATCAGGGTTTGCAAAATGCGCTCAGGGTCGAGCACGCCCAACTGGCGGCTGAAGGTCAACAGCAGGTCGACCTCTTGCAGGCGGCGAGAGGTGTGCGCCAGCAAATCGAGGTTTTGCAATACGATGCCCACCTGCCGCCCCAGCAGGCTGAAAATCATCTCATCCTGCGTGGCAAAGGAAGGGGTAGGCGTGGTGGAAGTGGCCAGCACGATGTGGCTCACCAGCCCCGTTTGGCCGTTTCCGCCCTGGGGCTCGACCAACACCGGGAAAGCCACAAAACTCTGCGCCTGGAGGCGTTGCAGCAACGGTGAACGCTGCCAGTCGGTTGCCCGATCAATATCGGGCACGACCAAAACCTGTTTTTGATGGAAAACCTCGGCGAGGGGGTTGCGCTGCCCCAGGAGCATATCGAGTTTGAGGGCCGGGGGCAGTTCCCCGAAGGTGTGCAGCAAGCGCACACCGCCTTCTTCAGTGCCGCCGGGCACAAAGGGCGTGGGCTCGGCGATGAGCACGTAGTTGAAGCCAAACCGCTCCATCAACTGGCGGCCTAAGGCATGCAGCACGCTGGTATGGCTGGGCTGGCGGTTGAGCAGGGTGGTGATTTCCAGGCTAATGCGCAGGCGTTCCACCTGGCGAGAGAGGGCGTAACGGTCCAGGGTTTGTTGCAGGTCTTTGTGTAGCCAGCGCGGGATGTCGCTTTGCGCCTGGCGGGCGGTGGCTTCGGCTTCTTCGACCCGGCCGGTGAGTTGCTGGCGCTCGGCTTCCCAGGCGACGGCCAGTTGCTGCATTTCGAGCAGCAAAGCCGCAGTGGCGGCCAGCAGACGTAAGATATCCTGCGTGGGGGCGTCGGGGCGGCGGGCATCGCGGGGGGCGTCGAGGTAGAGCAAACCCAGCGGCTCGCCCTGGGTTGTGCGCAAGGGGGCCATCAGCAGGTCGCGCGGGTGCCACGTTTGCGCATCGGCACGGGCAGGCATGGGGCGGGTCACGCGTGGCAGCGCCAGGCTGGCAGGCAGCGGGGGGCGTTCCTCGCGTGGGATGAAGTACACCCCGCCTCGCTGGAAACGGTCTTCAAGCAGCAGGCTCAGGTCGTCCCACCGGAAGGGCTGCAACGTCTCGAAGCCCACCGCAGCCACCGGCTCGAGGAGGCCGTTTTCTGCCCCCAGCCGGGCCAGCAACACGGCATCGAAACCAACGGCGTCACGTACCAGCGCCACGAAGTCATCCAGCGCCTGTTGCGGCGCGCTAAGGGGGTGGGCTTTCTGCAAATAGCTTTGCAACAATTGCAAAGCCCGCACCTGCCGCTGGAGGGAAAGGTTTTCCTGGAAGAGCGTCTGCGTATGCAGCGCGCCGCCGATCGCCAGGGCAATGTGCTGGGCCAACAACCGGGCAAACTGTTGCCGGGGGCCGCTGAAATGGTTCGGGTGATGGCTATGCAAATGCACCACACCGACCACGCTTTCCTGATAGCGCAAAGGCAGGGAAAGCGACGACCGCACCCCCTCGTGGGGTTGGGGGTAAGATGCCACGTGGTAATCGGCCACCTGCTCCGGCATGCCCCGCTCCAGCGCTGCCAGGTCCAGAGGGTGCAGGCGCGGTTCACAGGGGCCGCCGGTGTGGTGCAGCACCTCCCAGTGCTCCCCCTGGGAAGCCACCACCAACGTTTGGCCGCAATCGGCTTCGGTCAACGCCACAATTTGCTTGTGGGCGTAGGCCAGCAACTGTTCCAGAGAAGAAAAGACCGCCAGTTCCCGGCTCAAGCGGGTCAGGGTGCTGAGTTCGTGCACCTGGGTACGCAGGGCTTCATCGCTGCGGCTCAAAAGGCGCTGGCGCTCGACGCCAACGGCCATTTGGGCAGCGGTGGCGGCGGCCAATTGCAGGTCGTTACGGTCGAAATGCCCCGGCTGCGGATGGCCGAGCAGAATTTCGCCCATGCTCTCGCCGTGGGCCTGCAACGGCACGACCATCGCCGAGCGCACCTCGCCCAACGCCTGCAGCAACGGGCGGTAAGCCGCGATCACCCGCTTATCGGCCAGCAGATCGGAAGAGAGGAAAGGGCGCCCCGTGCGGCTCACCGTAAGGTGGAAATCGGGGGCATTGGCCGGAATGACCCCGATGGCACGCGCTTTTTCCGGCGAGATGCCATACAAGGAAGGCTCGTGGGGGGCCAGTTGGGTTTGATGGTCATCCAGCAGCAACACGGCGGCGTAACGGGCGTCGACCAGGCGAGCGAGTTCCACCAGCGAAAACTTGAAAAGTTCGTCGAGGGTGGCGGGGGAAGCCGTCAGGCTGGCGATGCGGCGCAGGGCTTCGGCGCGACGGGCACGCTGGCGGGCTTCCTGAAAGAGCACAGCATTTTCCAACAACGGGGCAACCTGGGCGGCAATCAAGGTGAGCACTTGCAGGTCATTGTCGCCAAAGGCGTCGCCGGCGGGTTTGTTGGCCACCTGCAGGAAGCCCAAAAAGCGCCCGCCTGCCATCAAGGGGTAGAGCACGCTGGCATGAATGCCGGCGGTGCGGCTGAGTTCGGCCAGGCCCAACGCCTGCCAGCGGGAGTCGTCGGCGGCCTCTTCGGTGACTAACGGTTCGCCCGCCATGAGCAGGGTTTCGGCTTCGCTGCCCGCGGCAATGCGCGTTTGATAGGCTGCGACAAACCCCTCGGGAAGGCCCTCGAACGGCCATTGCGCCGCCAGCAGGCGATGCACTTCGTCGTAAAGCAGAAAACCCGCGACCTCAGCCGTCAGCAGCGGGCGGATGTTTTCCAAAATGCGGGCAATCAGTTCCTCAACCTGGCGCACCCCACCCACGGCGCGGGCAATGCCTGCCAGGCTGCGGAGTTCCTGCAGGCGGCGGCGGGTTTCGCTGAACAAGCGGGCGTTGTGCAATGCCAGGGCGACTTCGCGCGCGATCAAGGTCAGGAATTCCAGATCGGCCTGGGTATAAGTGGCTGGCGAAAGTGAGGCGACTTCCAGCGTGCCGACGATTTCCTGGCCAACGCGCAGGGGCACCCCCATGTAGGCGCGTACCGGGTAGCGGCGGCGGTCGATGGCTGCCGGTGCAGGCATGAAGTGGTCGAGGTCTTCCAGCAAAAGCGGCTGCCCCTGGCTCACCAGGTAGCCCGTCAGCCCTTCCTCGGGGGCATAGCGCTCCGGCGCAGGCACCGGCTCAACGCCCTGCCCGGTGGCCATGTAGCGATGGGGCACCAGCGCCTCGTGGCGTTCATCCCAGAGGGTAATTTCCAGTAAATCGGAAGGCAACAGACGGTCGACGGCTGCGGCAACGGCCTGCACGGCCTCATCCAGATCGAGGCGGCTGCCAATTTGCTCCCCCAGTTCGACCAGCACTTCCAACGCTTCGGCAGTGGGGGCTATATGGGTCTGGTCGTGGTCATCGGCGTCGGCCAGCAGGTGAAGGGGGCGCAAGGTGACAACCAGCGCCGCGCCGCCGACATAAGGCACGGCATAAGAAGCGCCTTCCAGCGCCATGGTGCTCAGCGTCAGGCGCGCCCGCCCGGGGGCAGCACACAAACGGATGAATTCATCCGCCGGGCGAATGCGCTGGGCCAGGAATTCCAGGGGGGGCTGATCTTCAAGGGTCAGGCCGAACCATTCCCGTGCCTGGGCATTGAGATAGCCCACCCGCCCCCCTGCCAGCACCACCAACACAGCCTCTTCGGCGTTTTGCAGCTGGGCGAAGGTAGCCTCCGGCAGGGCGAGGGGCATTCCCCCACGCGTCACCGCCTCCCCCAGACGCGTCATCGTGCGGGCCACAAGCCACAGGCCCGCGCCAATGATGGTCAATGTGATGCCCAACGCAATGGCTTCGGTTCCGAACATGGTTTCCCCTCAATCAGAGGGCAGCAATCAGTTCTCGGTGGGGGTGTCTTTTCGGCGGGCTTCCGCGGCCAGTTCGGTGATTTCCCGAATATCGGCAAACTGGTACTGGGAAGGCGAAACAATGCCCATGGAAAGCGTCATCAGCGGCACCTGTTTGGTGACGCCATTTTCTTCCACGGTGATGTAGCCCTGTTCCCGGTCCATGAAGTTGTAGTGGCTCTTGACTTCTTCGGCGAAGCGTTCTTTCAGGCGGGCACGAATGGCCGGCGCCGCCTCTTCTGAGGTGATGACCACGAAGTTCTCGTCGCCAGGGTGACCGATGAAGTCTTCAGGGGTGCCGAGCTCGTCGACTACTTCGTTGAGCAACATGGCCGTGAAGCGCAAGACGTCGTTGGCAGCCACGAAGCCGTAAACTTCACGGAAAGCATCGTAGTAATTGATGCGAATATCCATCAACGCCCAGCCGTCGGTGCGGATGATGCGGCGCAGTTGCTCTTCGATCAAACGCCCCGCGGGCAGGCCAGAACGGGGGTCGGTGAGGCTTTCCCGCTCCGCGCGGCGGATGGCGTTCTGCACCCGCAGGCGCAGTTCTTCGATATCAAAGGGTTTGGTGATGTAATCGTCCGCGCCGAGTTCCAGCCCCTGCAGGCGGTCGCTGCGCTCGTCTTTCTGGGTGAGGAAGATGACCGGAATGTGGCTGGTGCGGGTGCTGGTGCGGAGGCGGCGGCACACTTCGTAGCCGTCGATATCCGGCAGCATAATATCCAGCACGATCAGGTGCGGCATGCTCTGGCGTGTCTTCTCCAGGGCGTCGGAGCCGCGAGGGGCGAGTTCCACCTCGTAGCCCTGACTGGAGAAGTAGATTTGGAGCATGTTGGCGATGTCCAAATCGTCTTCCACCACTAAAATGCGAGCCTTGCTCATAGCCTACCTCCCTGCTCGCGACGCCCGCCGTTTTTGGGCTGCGGCGCGCACCCGAGCGATGTGTTCGGCGGTGACCGGCTTTTCAAACGACCGGAAACCGCTCAGGCGAAAACCATGCTTGTTTGCAATCCGCGTGATTTCTTCCACCCGTGCAAGGGAAATTTCTTTGCCTACGGTGTAATCTTCAAAGCGGCCTTCCAGGGCAAGCGCCATGGTCTCGGCCATGCAGGCATAGGCCTTGCCGGGTGGGAAGCCGAAATCGAAATGGAAATCTACCGGGCCGGGCACTTCCACCATGCCGCCGTCGATGACCAGGACGTCGTCACGCGCCGCGGCGACCTGGGCTGAAACGTCGCGCGGCCGGGCAACATCGCAAACCACGCTGCCGGGCTGGAGGTGCTGCGGTTCGATCACGGCATCCAGGGCGCTGGTCACAGTGAGGATGAGTTGCGCGTGGCGCAGGTCGCCCATGTCGGTGCTGATACGCAGCCGCGCCCGCCCGCCATCGGCGACGATGCGTTCACGGGCAGCCTCCAGCGCGGCGCGCCGTCGTCCTATTAAGTATACCTCACCCACCCGGCGGGCAATGAGCGTGGCCGCCACCCGCCCAATGGCACCCGAAGCCCCCACCACAGCGGCGGTGGCCTCGTCGGGGGGAATCTCCATCAGACGGGCGGCTTCCCACACGGCTTCGACGGCAATTGCCACGGTGTACGAATCGCCCGTGGTTACGGGCACATCCAACGCCCGGGCCACCGTCAGGCCGCCGTCGCCAACCACCGAGGTAAAGGCACCCAGCCCCAAAATTTTAGCGCCCAGCCGCTCGGCCAGGCGTCCGGTCTGGATGATCTTGCGATACACCATCCGTTCAGGCAACGCCAACATGCGGCGGGGGGTGTAGGGACAGGCAATGAACCACCCTTTGATCTCCTTGCCGGTCGCCTGAGAAACAATGCCGGTAATCTCGGAAATGTAAACCGGCGGGAAAAAGGTCGAGAAAAAGTCAATCTGCCGCTCGGTGAGGATGCGCCCCAAGAGCGGGAACTTGCGGCTGACATCGCGTTTCGGGTCGATGGGGTGAATGATGAAAGCGAAAGTGTCCACGGTTCACCAGGTATGGGAAGCGTCTTCCCCGGGTCGGGGGTACAGGCGAGGGTGGCGGTGGCCGCCGCGAAGGTGATGATGGTCGCTTTCCTCGTAAGGCACGTCTTTCATAATCACCCGCCGCTCCGGCGAGGCCGCCAGCACAACGTCCGACTCGATCATCCGCGCCGGGTAAATCACCAGGCCGGAACCCAGCCGGCAATTGTGCCCCACGCAGCCCCCCAACACCGGACGGTTGGCATCGCGCAACAGGCCGTGCCCATCGCGCGCTTTGATAGGAGCCGAAATCAGGTTGAAGTCGGTAAATGTGGTTCCTGCGCCGATGAAAGTGTTGCGACCAACCACGCACATTTGCAGGCAGGTGTTTTGGGCGACCATGCTGTTGTCCATTAAAGTGGTCATGAACAACGCGGCGCGGAAAGGCAGGAAGGCGCCATCGCCGACGACCGAAAGCAGTAGCTGGCAGCCCTGGGAAATGTTGACGTTGTCGCCAATGATGCAGTTATCGACCACCGCACCGGCCCCAATGGTGACATTGTCGCCGATGAGGGTCGGGCCGTGGATGACCGCCGTGGGGTCGATGACCACGTTGCGCCCCACCACCACCAGCGGCGACGACGAGAGCACCTGCTTGCCCTCGTACATTGCCTTGAGCAGCACGCTCAGTTTGAAAAACGGGTCTCGGTTGAGGCGCGCCTCAAAACGCGCTCCGCGGGCGAACACGCCAAACACCACGTCGGCAATGAAAATGTGCACCCAGCTGTCAATCGCCAGCAGGGCACGCAGCGGCACCTGAAACACCAGATCGCCCTGCTCGGTGGCCATGTAGGTCGGGACGTGGTAATAGCCGATTTCCCGGGCCTGCAGGTCGATGACCAGCGGCTCAGGCTCCTCGTCGGTTGCCGTGCCGTGGGGGTAATACCACAGGTCGGCGAGGTAAATATCGCCCTGCTGGGTGTAAGAGATGGAAAGGGGCAAAGCGTGTTCGCGAAAGGCGGGGTCGTTGGCGGCAAAGGCTGCCTGCACTGGCTTGCCGCGCTTGCGGGCGGCTTCCAGGAAGGCACGAATGTAGAATTCGTCGAAAAAGAGATTGTCGCGATAGACAATCGCCTCTTCGCGCACCGGGGGCAGGCGGCGGCCAGCGCGAATTTCGATTTCCCGTTCGACGTAGGGTGTGAGCACATCGCGCTGCGCCAGCCAGAGCGGCTTGTTGTGAATTCGCAGGTCGCGTGCCGGTTCGTTGAAAGGCGGAATATGCCGGTCGTCGCGCAAAATAATTTTGAGCATCGGAAGCGCTCGCAGGACAACCTGAAAGAAATCCGCCTCGAGGGCGGCATCAGTGCAGGGGGCGGCGAGGAATATGAAAGGCCGGGGGGCGGTCTTCCGTCGCTTGTACGGTGAACAACCGCCCGCCGCTCAACCAGTAAAGCATTTCTTGCAAGAAACCTTCCCACGGGGTGCAGCGATAGGCCGCCTCGGCGCGAGGCGGGGCAAAAGGGCACCGCTGCGGAAGCCACCGCACGGCACGAGGCGCCGCCTCGACCGTCACGGCCAACCCAAACCAGTCCGAAGCCAACCCTGCCAGATGTTGCAACCCCACGGTCATTTTTCGCGGCCAGGGCAAAAAACGAAACGCCACCGCCTGGAACGGCATCTCTTCGGCAATGTGTGGAATCATCTGGCGGGCAAATGCGCGCCCGATGCGCAGCCCCAACCCCAGGCCTGCGGCCTCCCCATAACGGCCACAGAGCGCCGGCAGCAAATTTTCCCACGGGCGCAGGGGGCTTTCCGGCTCAGGCAGCGTGCTTTCCGGCCCTAAGATTTCATGCACGGCTCTCTGCCAGGCCCACCGTATCGCCTCGTCGGTGACAACCGCTTCGGGCGGGGGCCTCATGCTTCCAGCACCTCCGTGAGGGGTTCCGGGGGGCGCTCGCCTTCCAGAAAGGCGTGCAAATAGGCCATGAACGCGCGCGGCTGGTCAAGCATAATGAAATGCCCGGCTTCTTTGAAGCGCACGATCTCGGCGTGGGGCACGCCCCGTTTGAGGGCAATCCATTGGCGCGGGTTGACAATGACGTCTTTGCTGCCATACATGCCCATCACGGGCACGTTGATCTGTCCCAACGATGCCTCGAGGTTGGTGCGGCGCAATGAGGCAATGCTGTGCAAGAACGATTCCAGGGTGGTCTGGGAAAGGTCTCGGTCCATCATCTCGGGCCAGCGGGGGTCTTTGGTGATCATGGGTGAGGTCAGGCGAATGCCCAATTTGAGCAACGTCATTTGATGATAGACCAGAAAAGCGATCGGTCGGTAACCGGCCAGTTTCAACGCCAGAGAGAGGGAATTCCCGTCGATGGGGGAGCCAATGACCACCACCCGGCTGACACGTTGCGGGTAGCGAATGGCAACGCTGAGCGAAACCGTGCCCCCCATGCTGTGGCCGACCAATGGGGCGCGGCTGATGCCCAGTTGCTCCATGAACTGGTCAACCAGGCTGACGAAATCGGCGACGTCGTAGGAATCGCGCTTTTTGCCCGATTCTCCAAAGCCCCAAAAGTCCAGGGCATAGGCGCGGTAATAGCGTCCCAGGTAAGCCATGGTTTCCTGCCACACGCCCCACGAGCCCAACCAGCCGTGCAGCAAGATGACGGGCTTACCGCGCCCGAAAACTTCGTAGTGAACGACACCCTGATCGGTGGTGATAGAAGACACGATGGCCTCAATGTTGGAGATGCCGGAAAAGGTGAGAAAAGCGAGGCCCGAAAGCCCCGCCCTTGCTCGCCGGTACCCAAGACCGCTGGCCGCCGCATATCGCGGGCAGCGTGAGCCGTGGCAGGGCTATGCCTGGCCGCCTTCGATTTCCTCCATGATGCTGAACAGCAATTCGAGCAGCACCTTCTTGACCGATTCTTTGTCGGTTGCCACGCAGGGCAACAGTTTAACGCGAGAATCCAGCCGCAGGGCAATGCGCATATCTTCCAGATCCCAGGCGTCTTCCAGGTCTTGTTTGTTGGCAGCCACGACGTACGGCGTGGGGGCGTAGGCCCGGAAGGTTTCCAGAATGCTACGCGCCTCTCGGAAGGTCTCGGGGCGGGTGCTATCGACCAGCACGATAAAGCCCAACATGCCTTCAGAGAGGATTTCCCACATGAAATCAAAGCGCCGTTGCCCGGGGGTGCCGAAGAGGTAGAGCACCAGGTCTTCGTCAACGGTGATGCGGCCAAAATCCATCGCGACGGTGGTGGTATCTTTCACCCTTTCGGCCTCACTGGTGATTTTGCGCTCCGTCGCGACCACATCGATCTCGCTCACCGTTTGGATGAAGGCCGTTTTACCTGCGTTGAAGGGGCCGGTCACCACAATTTTTACAGTCTGCATGGCATAATTCCTCGGTCAAAAATCATCGAAGGGAAACTTCCGGGGTGCTTAGAGGCCGCGAATGCGGGAAATCAGACGATTGACCAGCGAACGCTGTTCGTCTTTGGTTTTGCCTTCCAGGGCTGTATGAATGGGACGCGGGGGCGCCGGTTTGTGTTCGGGGCGCACCAGCTCCACCAGCCCGGCCTGGAGCAGTCCGTAGACAATGCGGCGGATTTCCAGGTCGTTCATCTTGGTGGCGCGAGCAATCTGCCGAATGGTGTTCTTGGGGTTGATGAAAGAAACGACCCGCCACTCTTCCACGCTCAGGCTGAGCTTGCGCAGGTTCGTGTCGGGACGGTCGGTGAATTTGAGGGCCATATCCAGGTCGGGAATTTCGTTTTGCAGTTGTTCCCATTCGCGCAACTGGCGCGCGCCCTCAATGATGAGATTTTCCAGATCCACCCGCACCAAAATGCGCCCCGCGGGCGGCGGGGCTTTGCCGTCAAACTCAAAATACCCTTCAGCCCATGCGAAAAGGCGTTTGACCACGCCAACGTAGGCTGCCTGCAAGCATTGTAAAATCTCTTCCTGGGAAAGATAGCCCGCATTGACCAGCAACAACCCCAACGCCTTGTCGTTCATTGGCTCTTTGCGGGCTTTGATGGCCTTGTATTGCCCCGCACTGAGTTTCTTTTCGCGATAGAGCACCGAAGCGAGGTCGTTGGGCTGATGGCTCATCGCGGCGTAGGCCAGTTTGCCTTCCCGAAAATAGATTTCTGCTTTAGCCTCTGCGCCGCGGATGTACAACATCCCTGTTTTGCGGGCCAGGTTGACCAGATTAAGCAATTGCGTGATGGAAAAATCACGCAAATTTCCCTTGAGCGCCATGATGGCTCCCCGATGGATAGCATTTTGCCCGCGGCATCACCTGCCACGAGCGTGAAAGCAAAGGAATTATACTTGTAACCTCGCGGGGCGTCAAACGCGCCAAAG
>CAYYRG010000007.1:0-19659 GCA_964474015.1 uncultured Anaerolineaceae bacterium
GGGAGAGGGGCCGGGGGTGAGGGCAAAAAAGCCACAAAGAAGCCTTTTTCTGCCCTCACCTCCCCCAACTCCTCCTCGCCCTCTGGGCGAGGAGGGGAGCGGACGCTGGCAAAGTCCACCTTGTTGGCGTCCGGCCCAAGCACTGGAATTGAACGCACGATATGGGAAAAGTCAGCCGCGAGGGGCGGCAGTGCCGTGGCTGTGCCTGGAAGGAGGACGTGGGGGGTATTCGTTCTATAAAACCTTTAAAACTTTGGTCTTGGGTGGTGCAGGGCTTGCTTTTTTGCTCAAATTCCTTTATACTGTGGGTGGTTGTGGGATAAAGTGTCGCGAAGTGGAGCGCCGGTCAGCGGCGTTTCTGCTTTAATTGGGAGACGCGAACAGATGTTCTTGGGTCGTTATCACCACAGTTTGGATAAGAAAGGCCGTCTGACCATTCCGGCGCGCTTCCGCGACCTGTTGCGCGAGGGGGCTTACCTCGTGCAGGGCTTCGACCGCAACCTGATGGTGTTGACGCCGCCGGTCTTCCAGCAGATTTACCGCCGTGTCAATGCGTTGAGCATGACCGACCCCGTGGCGCGGCAACTCAAGCGCCTCATCTTCTCGGCGGCCAGCCCGGTGGAGGTCGATAGCGCCGGCCGCATTCTCATCCCCCCCTATTTGCGGGAGGCGGTGGGGCTGGATGGCGAGGCCGTCATCGTGGGCGTGGGCGATTACTTTGAAATCTGGCCGCCGCAAGATTGGGAGGCTCAGAACGCCCTCCTCCAGGATGCCGAGGCTAACGCTCGCCGGTTTGCGGCGCTTGACCTTTCTCCCGGCGGGGATATGCCCGCCCAGCCGTAGGAGGCCCCGGTGCCTTTGTCGCACCAACCGGTACTTTACCAGGAAGTTTTGGAAGCCCTTCGCCCGCGGGCAGGCGGCCGGTACGTGGATGGCACCCTCGGCGCTGGCGGCCATGCGTTTGGCATTCTGGAGGCCAGCAGCCCCAGCGGTATGTTGCTGGGGTTGGATGTGGACCCTGTTGCCCTGGCGCTGGCCGCTGAACGCCTGGCGCCCTTTGGCGAGCGTGCCCTTTTGCGGCGCGGTTCTTACGCCGATCTGGCGGCGCACCTCCGGGCTGTGGGGTGGGAAGGCGTAGACGGCATTTTGCTCGATCTGGGCGTTTCGTCCATGCAGGTGGATGCTGCCGAGCGGGGCTTTTCCTTTCGGCACGATGCACCCCTCGACATGCGTTTCGACCCTGCACAGCCGCTGACCGCGGCTGACCTGGTCAACACCTTAGACGAGGCTGCGTTGGCCGATATCCTCTGGCGCTATGGCGAGGAACGCCGTTCGCGGCAGGTCGCGCGGGCCATCGTGCGGCATCGCCCCATCCGCACCACGGGCGAACTGGCCGAGGTGGTGGCTGGAGCGACCCGTTCCGGCAAGCGAGGTATGCATCCCGCCACCCGCACCTTCCAGGCGCTGCGCATTGCTGTCAACCGCGAACTGGAAAATCTCGAGCGGGTGCTTCCGCAGGCGGTGGCGGCGCTCAACCCCGGGGGCCGTCTGGCGGTGATTGCCTTCCATTCGCTGGAAGACCGCATCGTCAAGCATTTTTTGCGAGCCGAGAGCGGTTATTGCGTCTGCCCGCCTGAAATGCCCCATTGTGATTGCGACCGTCCGGCGCGGGTGCGGCTGCTGAAGCCTTTCCCACTGCGCCCCACGGCGGAGGAAATCGCCCGCAACCCTCGCGCCCGCAGCGCCCGCTTGCGGGTGGCCGAGAAGTTGGCATAGGGCTTGCAAGGATGCCAGAGATGAGCAACCGTTTTCAGCGTGTAACCCAGGCTTATCGCGAACTGCCCTGGCGGCGGCGGGTGCGCTGGTTGGTGGGCATCCTGGCCGCAGCCCTGGTGGTGGCCCTGGTGTTTGCTTTTGAAGTGCATCTTTCGGCGCAGGCCCTGATGCTCGATTACCGCCTGCGTGCCCTGCAGCAGCAGACCCTGACGGAAGAGCAGGATATTGTGGTGCTGCAAACCCGGCTGGCGGCCATGCAGTCGGTCGAGGCGTTGGTGCAGGCCGCGGAAGCCCAGGGTTACCAGCCCGTCAGCCCCGCGCAGGAGCACTTTGTGCCGGTGCCGCCGAATGCCCTCCCTGAGACGAATGTGGCCCTGCCTCAGGCGGGGTTGCAGCCGTTTGCTGGTGAGTCGCCTTTGCCGGAAGCCTACACGATTTCTTTGATGCATTGGTTGAGCCGTTACCTGTTGCTGGAGCCGACGCCATGAGCGCCCCCACTGTGCCCGTTTCTGCCGATTCGCCGCGCCACGAAGTGGCGTTGTGGCGCTATGCCGTGGCGGCGGGCGGTGTGCTCGCCCTGGGGCTGGTGGTGGTGGCACGCTTGATCATGCTGCAAACCGGTGCAGAGCGCACTTTGCTGGCCCGTCAGGTGCGCGAAGGCTATGCCGAGAGCGTGCCGCTGCCCCGAGGCTTGATCTACGACCGCGACGGCCATTTGCTGGCTGGCGATCGCCCGGCCTACGAGGTGGATGTGCGGCTGGCTGCGGTGCCGGCCGAGGCGCTGCCCCAAATTGCCCGCGATCTCGCCGACGTGCTGGGCCTCGACGAGGGCGCGCTGGTGCAGGCGCTGGTGAACAACAAGAACAAGGGCGTGGCCGCAGTGCTGGTTTCCAACCGGGTGAGCGAGCAGCAAAAGGCGCTGTTGGAAGCCCGTGCCCGTACCTGGAGGGTGGCAGGGCCTGATGGCAAGCCGGTGCCGCTGCGGGGGGCGCTCACTTTCGTGCGGCGTCTGGTGCGTTATTACCCCGAAGGCGACTTTGCCGCCAATGTGCTGGGCTTCGTGGCTATTGGCTCGGGCGATGGCTATGGCGGCGTGGAGCAATATTACAACAAACTGCTCAAGGGCGGGGTGGCCTGGGTGCATTACCCCTACGCACCGTGGCAGCAAGATGACGAGCAGCAGCCTTCCACCCAGCCGGTGGCGCTTTACCTTACCATTGATCGCCCTTTGCAGCGGGCTGCCGAGGAGGAAGCCCGGCGGGCGGTGGAGCATACCAAAGCCGACAGCGCCACCATTATCGTCGCCGACCCTTACAGCGGCGCCCTGCTGGCGATTGGGCAGTACCCACGCCCCAATTTGAACGATTACCGGGCTGTTCAAGCGTACCGCAAGAAATGGGATGCCCTGGACTTCGCGGTAGAACGCTCTTACGAGCCGGGTTCGGTGTTCAAAATTGTGACGATGGCCGCGGCCATTGATGCCGGGAAGGTCACGCCCCAAACAGTCTTCCACGACGTGGGCACTTTTCATGTTTATGGGCGCACCGTGTGGAACTGGAACCGGGGGGCGTGGGGTGACCAGTCGATGGTGGGCTGCCTGCAGCATTCCCTCAACACCTGCCTCGCGTGGGTGGCGGTGGAGCGGTTGCAGAAACTGCCTTTTTACGATTATTTGCAGGCGTTTGGCTTTGGCCGCCCTACCGGCGTCGATTTGGGCGGCGAATTGCCCGGCTATTATCGTGTCCCGGGGACCAAATACTGGTCACATTCAGACTGGGCTTCCCAGGCTTTTGGCCAGGCGATCGACGTCACCCCCATGCAAATGGTGGCTGCGGCTTCGGCTATTGCCAACGGCGGTTATCTGGTCACGCCCCATGTGCTGCGGTATGAAGTCGTCAACGGGCGGGCGTACCCCTATCATCCCGACCCGCCGCCGCAAGTCATCTCGGCTCAGGCTTCCCGCACCATGCGGCAGATGCTGACCGAATCGCTGAAGGGTGAATCTTCGGCGGCGCTGGTCGATGGTTATAGCGTCGCTGGCAAGACCGGGACGGCAGAGATTTCTCTCCAGGGCGCAGGCTACGTGACCCGGGCCACGAATGCTTCGTTTGTGGGCTGGTTCCCTGCCGACAAGCCCCAATATGTGATTTACGTCTGGCTGGAGCGGCCCAAGACCAGCATTTGGGCTTCCGTGGTAGCGGCTCCGGTCTTTGCCAACATGGTGCAACGCGTGGCGGCGATCGAGCATGTGCCGCCCGATAGCGTCCGCAAGCAACTCAGCGCCGCCGAGGCGCAACAACCCTGAGGCCGAGAAGTCATGTTGACCTTAGCCGATGTCGTCGAAGCCCTGACGGGCGTGCGTCCCCCCGGCGGGCAGGAGGTCATCACCGAAACGGTGGTGGATTCCCGCCAGGCCATTCCTGGGGCGATGTTCGTCGCGCTGCCCGGCGAGAAACACGATGGGCATGAATTCGTTGCCGATGCTTTTGGCCGCGGCGCGACGTTAGCCTTAGTGTCGCGCCCGGTGGCAGGCTGTGCGTTGCTGGATGTGCGCAGCGGCTTCCCTGCCAGGGCCTGGCAGGGTTTCCGCACGCCGGGCTGTCTGCAGGTGGAAGATACCCTGGAAGCCCTGCAAACGGTGGCGCGCTTCTGGCGGCGCAAGATGGCGCATGTGCGGGTGGTGGGCATTACCGGCAGCGTGGGCAAGTCGACCACCAAGGAACTGACGGCGCAGGTGCTCAGCCGTCGCTATCGCACCTTGAAAAACATTGGCAACTTCAACAACGAAATCGGCCTGCCGCTCACTTTGCTGCGACTCACCGAGGGCTACGAGCGGGCGGTGCTGGAAATGGGCTTTTATGTGCCCGGCGATATTGCTTTGCTGTGTGACATTGCTCAGCCCCAGGTAGGGGTGGTGACGAACATCGGCCTGGTGCACGCCGAGCGGGCTGGTTCGCAGGAAACTATAGCCCGCGGCAAGGCCGAACTGGTGGAAGCCCTGCCGCCTGCACCCGAGGGCGTAGCCGTGCTCAATTACGATGACCCGCTGGTGCGGGCAATGGCCGAGAAAACCCAGGCGCGGGTGTTCTTCTATGGGCTTTCCCGCCAGGCCGATTTGTGGGCTGATGAGGTCGAGGGCCTGGGGCTGGACGGCATTCGCCTGCGGCTGCACTACCGGGGCGAAACGCTCACCGTCAAGGTGCCGCTTTTGGGGCGGCACTCGGCCCACACCGTGCTGCGGGCAGCGGCGGTGGGCTTGCTGGAGGGCCTCACCTGGGGTGACATCGTGGCCGGCCTGCGGATGGGGCATACCCAGTTGCGGCTGGTGGCGGTGCGTTCCGAAAACGGCGCGCTGCTGCTCGACGACACTTACAATGCTTCGCCGCAATCGACCCTCGCGGCGCTGAACCTGCTGGCCGATTTGCCTGGCCGTCGGGTGGCTGTGCTGGGCGACATGCTCGAACTCGGCCCCTATGAGCAGGAAAGCCACCGCAAGGTGGGGCTGCGGGCGGCTGAGGTGGTTTCGCTGCTGGTCACTGTGGGGCCGCGGGCGCACATCATCGCCCAGGCGGCGCGCGAGGCCGGTTTGCCGCCTTCCCGGGTGTTGGAAGCCGAAACCGCCGACGAGGCTGTGGCGCTCTTGCGGCAGGTGTTGCGCCCCGACGACGTCGTGCTGGTCAAGGGCTCGCGCGGCGTGCAGATGGACCGCATTGTGGGGGCGCTGGAGGCGGCGGAATGATTACCAGCCCCGCCCCCACCACCCTGGCCCTCAGCCTCGCGGCCTTGAGTTTCGTGTTGACCGTGATCTGGGGCGACCCCCTGCTGCAGATTTTGCGGCACTTCAAGGTGGGTAAAATCATCCGCCTGGAAGGCCCGCAACGGCACTTTTCCAAATTAGGCACGCCCACCATGGGCGGGGTGATGATCGTGCTGCCGGTAACGTTCATCATCCTGCTGTTGAACGCCGGTTGGATTTTAGGCGCGACCTATTCGGGGCGCTCGGTGTTGCTGCCGCTGGCGGTGTTGGTGGCATTTGCTGCCATCGGCGCGGTGGATGACTGGGCCGGGCTGCGCGGGCGCAAAGGCGAAGGGTTGCGGGCGCGTACCAAATTTGGCCTGCAAACCCTGCTGGCGCTGGGCGCGGCCTACGGCTTGCAGCATTACCTTCAGGTGCCTGAGCTGCTGATTCCCGGCGTGTTGCACCCCCTGAGGCTGGGGTGGCTTTACATCCCGGTGGCCACCTTTATCATCGTGGCTTCCAGCAATGCAATCAACCTCACCGATGGCCTCGACGGTTTGGCCGGGCTGATTGCCGCCACGGCCTTTGCAGCCTACGGTGGCGTCGCGCTGATGCAGGGCCAGATTTACCTGGCGCGCTTTGCTTTTACCTTAGTGGGCAGCATTTTTGGCTTCCTGTGGTTTAACGTGCACCCCGCCCAGCTCTTCATGGGCGATACCGGTTCGCTTTCCCTCGGTGCGGCGCTGGGCGTGGTGGCGTTGATGACCGGCCAGTGGCTGTTGCTGCCCCTGATTGCCATCGTGCCGGTGGCCGAGGCGCTCAGCGTCATTTTGCAGGTTGGCTATTTCAAACTCACCGGCGGGCGGCGGTTGTTCAAGATGTCGCCTTTGCATCACCATTTTGAACTGCTGGGCTGGAGTGAGACCCAGGTGGTGCAGCGCTTCTGGTTGATCAGTTTGCTGGCCGCCATGATTGGCGTGGCGATTGCGGTGGGCTATGGCAAATAAATATGCAGGGCGTCGGGTGTTGGTCATGGGTGCCGGGCGGCAGGGGATTGCCTTGTCCCGCTACCTGGCGCGCCACGGTGCGGTGGTGGTGCTCAACGATCGCCGCCCCGTGGAAGCCCTGCGCGCGGCTCGCGAGCGGTTGGCCGGTTTGCCCATCCGGTGGGTGACGGGGGGGCACCCCCTCGAGGCGCTGGACGGCATCGATCTGGTTTGCCCTTCGGGCGGCGTGCCGCTGGACCTGCCCCTGGTGCAGGAAGCCGTGCGGCGCGGCATTCCGTTGAGCAACGAAGCGCAGATTTTCATGGAAGTCGCGCCCTGTCCGGTGGTGGGCATTACCGGCTCGGCAGGGAAGACCACCACGACCACGCTGGTGGGGCGGATGGCGGGTGTGGCGGCGGAAGCCGTGCGCGGCGCTTCGTATAGCCAGTTGGATGAGGCGGCGCGTGCCGCTGCTGCGGCGCTCCCCAAACGCTGGCGCACCGTTTGGGTCGGCGGCAACATCGGCAACCCCCTCCTTGCCGACGTCGACGAGATGACCGCCGACGACCTCGCGGTGATGGAACTTTCCAGTTTCCAGTTGGAACTGATGCACACCGCCCCCCAGGTCGCCGCGGTGCTCAACATCACGCCCAACCACCTCGACCGCCACGGCACCATGGAAGCCTACACCGCGGCCAAAGCCCGCATTTTGGCCTTCCAGACCCCTGCCGATACTGCTGTGTTGGGCTGGGAAGATGCCGGGGCCTGGGGGCTGCGCCCGCAGGTGCAGGGGCGGTTGCTGGCCTTTGGCTTTGCCCCGCCCCCCCAAGGCGTGGATGGCGTCTTCCTCGACGGCGACACCCTGGCCTTGCGGGAAGGCGGTGCGGTGCGCTCCCTGTTCCCGCGCGCGGTTATTCGCCTGCGCGGCGAGCACAACGTGCGCAATGTGTTGGCCGCGAGCGCGGTGGCGGCGGCCTTGGGGCTTTCCGCGGAGCACATGCGGGCAGGAGTGGCAGGCTTCGCTGGCGTGCCCCATCGGTTGGAACTGGTGCGGGTGCTCGATGGGGTCGCCTGGTACAACGATTCCATTGCCACCGCGCCGGAACGAGCGATAGCCGCCATTCGCTCGTTCGACGAGCCGATTGTGTTGCTGGCGGGCGGGCGTGACAAAAAACTGCCCTGGGATGCGTGGGCGGCGTTGGTGCGCCAGCGGGTACGGGCGCTGGTGGTCTTTGGCGAGGCTGCCGACCTGATTTTGGAGGCGCTCTCTCAGGCCGAGGGGCCGTTGCCCGAAACCGTGCTGCGTTGTGGTTCCCTGGAAGACGCGGTGCGGGCAGCCTATCACGCTTCCCAACCGGGCGACGTGGTGCTGCTTTCCCCCGGTGGCACCAGTTTCGACGAGTTCCGCGATTTTGCCGAGCGCGGTGAGAGGTTTAGAGCATGGGTCAACGCACTGTGAAACGCCGCAACGGCACATGGCAGCCGGTTTGGCTGCAAGGCACCGATGGCTGGCTGCTGCTGGCGGTCATCTTGTTGCTGCTGTGGGGCTTGTTGATGGTGTATTCCACCAGCCCCACCTTTCAGTGGTTCTTTGGCCGCCGTCAGCCCAACGGTAGTGTGGATGTGATGCGGCTGGTGCGTCGGCAGACCATGTTTGTCTTTTTGGGGCTGGGGCTGATGGCCTTTCTGGCTGCGGTGGACTATCGGCGTTGGCAGCGGCTGGCACCGCTGGCCCTGTTTGGCGTATGGGGCGCGCTGATGGTGGCGCTGGCGCTGAAGCACATTGGCGGCGGCACGGGGCGTTTCCTCAGCGGCGGGTCGGTGCAGCCTTCGGAACTGGCCAAGGTGGCCACGGTGTTTTACCTGGCTGTGTGGCTTTCGCGCCGCGAGGGAAGGCTTTCGTCTCGCGAATATGGCCTCTATCCCCTGGGCTTCCTGTTGGGTGTGACCGGTGGGTTGGTGCTGCTGGAGCCCGACCTCAGCGCCGCCATCACCATTGTGGCGATTGGGATGCTGATGTTCTTCCTGGCGGGGGGCGGCTGGCGGCAACTGGCGTTGGTGGGTGGTGCCGCACTACTCGGCGGTGCACTGGTGCTGCTGGTTTATCCCCGCGGCATGCACCGCCTGCAGGAATATCTCGCTGGCTTGCAAGACCCCACCCATGCGGCTGACCAGATTCGGCTGGCGATTTCGGCGGCGGCGCGCGGTGGATGGTTTGGCGTCGGGCCGGGACAGTCCCAGGTCAAGGTCAGCGGCCTGCCCTTGCCGCATAGCGATAGCGTCTTTGCTGTGGTGGCCGAGGAATACGGTGTAGTGGGCAGCGCGCTGATGGTGTTGTTGTTTGCCGTCATCGTATGGCGGGGCATGCGCATCGCGTTGGAAGCCCCTGACGCTTACGGGCGGTTGCTGGCTTCCGGGCTTTCCCTTTGGTTGGGGCTGGAGGCGTTCAGCAACATGAGCATGATGTTGAATGTTTTGCCGCTGGCAGGGAATGCCTTGCCGTTCATCAGTTATGGCGGTTCCAACCTGGTCAGTGCGTTGCTGGCCGTAGGGCTGATTTTGAGCGTGGGGCGGGCGTCGGCCCGCGAGCATCTCAAAGCGAGGAGTGATACCGGTGCGGTTGTTGATTTGCGCCGGGGGCACGGGCGGCGGCGTGTATCCCGCGCTGTCGGTGCTTCAGGCACTGGGCGATAAGGCCGAAGCGGTGCTGTGGGTGGGCGGCCAGGGCGGCATGGAAGCCGACCTGGTTCAGCGCGCTGGGGTGCCGTTTCGCGCTGTGCCTGCTGCCGGGGTGCACGGCGTGGGCGTGCGCCGGTTGCCGGGCAATGCCTGGCAACTGTGGCGCGGCTATTGGGAAGCCCGCCGTGTGCTGCGCGATTTCCGCCCCGATGTGCTCTTCTTCACCGGTGGCTATGTGGCCGTGCCGGTCGGATTGGCGGGGCGGCGCATCCCCACCGTGCTCTATGTGCCCGATATCGAGCCGGGGCTGGCGCTCAAGAGCCTGGCACGCCTGGCCGACCGCATTGCCCTGACGGCATCCGACGCCAAGGCGTTCTTCCCGCACCATCGTGGGCTGGTGGTCACGGGCTATCCCGTGCGGGCTGACCTGCTGCGCTGGTCGCGGCAAGAGGCCCGTGAGCACTTTGGCCTCCCCGCCGATGCCCCGGTGCTGCTGGTGTTCGGCGGCAGCAAGGGGGCGCGCTCCATCAACCGGGCGTTGCTGGCCGGCCTGCCGGCTTTGTTGCCGCAGATGCACATTTTACACCTCACTGGCCGCCTGGATTGGGAAGAGGTGGCCGCGGCGCGGCGGGCGCTGCCGGCAGGGCTGCGCGAGCGTTATCAGGCGTTCCCTTATCTGCACGAGGCCATGGGGGCCGCCCTCGCCGCTGCCGATTTGGTGGTTTCTCGCGCCGGCGCGTCGGTGTTGGGCGAGTTCCCCTTGTTCGGCCTGCCCGCTGTGCTGGTGCCTTACCCTTACGCCTGGCGCTACCAGCAGGTCAACGCCGCTTACCTGGCCGACCGCGGCGCAGCCCGCATTTTGCCCGATGAGCACCTGGCCGGGCAGTTGGTGCCGCTGGTGCAGGAACTGATGGCCGATGAGGCTGCCCGTGCTCAAATGGCTGCCGCCATGCGTGCCCTGGCCCGCCCTGATGCCGCCCGCCGCATCGCCGCGGTGCTTCTGGAAACCGCAGGCGAGGAGGTGCCCCAATGATGACCCTGGCGGTTTTCCTGTTGTTGAGCGTAGCCCTGTTTGCTGTGAGTGGGATGCTGCGGGGCTGGTACAAGGAATTCCTTGCCACGGTGGGCGCGGTGGTCGGTGTGCTGGTCATTACGCTGTTGGAGAAGTATGTCCCCGTGATGGGGACGTTGCCGCCCAAGACGCTTTTCCTGGCCCGCGCAGGCATTTTTGGCCTGGCAACGTTTTTCGGCTACCAGACGCCGCGTTGGAGTGCCGCCAAGCGCGACCTTGGCGGTTTGCAGAATGCCTTTTTGGGCCTGCTGTTGGGCGCGCTGAATGGCTATCTCGTCATTGGGATGTTGTGGCATTACCTGGACGCGGCAGGTTACCCCTGGCCGTCGATTATTCATCCGCCGCCGCCCAATGACCATTTGAGCCAGCTGGTGCTTTCTTATCTGCCGAACACCTTTTTGGGTGTGCCCGGCATTTACATCGTGAGCGCGTTGTTGTTTGTCTTTGTCATTGTGGTGCTTGTATGAACCAGAGCCGAGGTGGACGGGTGCATTTTGTGGGCATTGGCGGCACAGGTCTGTCGGCCATTGCCCGGGTGCTGGCCGAGCGGGGCTGGGAGGTCAGCGGCTCGGACCGGCAGGCTTCGCCGCGCACGGCCATGCTGGCTGCCCTGGGGGTGGCTGTGACCATCGGCCACGCCCCTGAGGCCGCCCGCCGCGCCGAGGTGGTAGTGCGTTCCTCGGCGGTGCCCGACGACGACGCCGACGTCCGCGCAGCCCGTCAGGCCGGTGTGCCCGTGCTCAAGCGCCGCGAGTTCTTGCCGCGCCTGACGGCGGGCTATCGCGTGCTGGCCGTGGCGGGGTCCCACGGCAAGACCACCACCACGGCCATGTTAGCCTGGGTGCTCACCGCCTTGGGGCACGACCCCACCTTTATCATCGGCTCGGAAGCCCGCAACCTGAAAACCAATGCCCATGCGGGCCGCGGCGATTTCTTCGTCATCGAAGCCGACGAGTACGATCACATGTTCCTCGGCCTGGAACCCTTTGCCGCGGTGGTGACCAACATCGAGCACGACCACCCCGATATGTTCCCCACCGCCGAGGAGTTTTACGAAGCGTTCCGCCGCTTCGCCCGCCAGGTGCGGGAAGACGGTTTCCTGCTGGCCTGCGCCGACCACCCTGGCAGCCGCCGCCTGGCTGTCGAGCATGAGGGCGCGGCATGGACTTATGGCCTGCAAAGCGACGATGCCGATTATCGGGCTGGGAAGGTGCGCCTGAACGCCCACGGCGGCTACGATTTTGTCTTCCTGCCGCCGCAAGGTGAGGGTGTCTCGGTGACCCTGGCCGTGCCGGGGCGGCACAACGTCGCGAACGCCCTGGCGGTGCTGGCCGTGGTACACCGTTTGGGGCTGGACGTGCCGGCTGCGGCGCAGGCGCTGGGTGAGTTCCGCAGCACGGGGCGGCGTTTCGAGGTGGTCGGCGAGGCGGGCGGTGTGGTGTTCGTGGACGATTACGCCCACCACCCGACGGAAATTCGGGCGACCCTGGCCGCGGCGCGCGAGCGTTTCCCCGGCCACGCGATTTGGGCTGTGTGGCAGCCGCACACTTATAGCCGTACGCTCACCTTGCTGCCCCAGTTTGCCGGAGCCTTCAACGATGCCGACGCGGTGGTGGTCACCGACGTCTTTGCAGCGCGAGAAGCGCCCCCGAAGGGCTTCGACCCCCGCAGCGTGGCTGCGGCGTTGCAGCACCCCCAGGTGCGTTTTGCCGCCACGTTGGAATCAGCAGCCGAAATCTTGCTGACCCAGGTGCAGCCACCGGCGGTGGTGGTGGTGCTTTCCGCTGGCGATGCCCCTGCCGTGACCCGCCGCGCCCTGGAAGGATGGCAGAAACGATGACCAACACCGTATGGTATGACCGCTTGCAACAACTTTTTGGCGACCGTGTGCAGCAAGATGCGCCTTTAGCCCCCTACACCTCGGCGCGCGTCGGCGGCCCTGCCGATGTGCTCATCACGGTGCGCAGCGCGCGAGAACTGGCGTTGGTGGTGCGGCGGCTTTGGGCCTGGGAAGCCCCGTTCTGGGTGCTGGGTGGCGGTTCCAATGTGCTCGTGGCCGACGAAGGTGTGCGCGGCGTGGTGGTGCTCAACCGCGCCCGCAAGACGGCCTTCGTGCAAGATGCCGAGCCGCCCACCGTTTGGGCGGAATCGGGCGCGAATCTGGGCAGTCTGGCGCGCCGGGCTGCCACGCTGGGGCTTGCTGGGCTGGAATGGGCCGCGGGCATTCCGGGGACGGTGGGCGGTGCCGTGGTGGGCAACGCCGGCGCGCATGGCGGTGAGGTGGCTGCTGTGCTGGAGATGGCTGAAATCTTGCATCGGGCAAAAGGGCGCGCCTTTTACACCCCCACTGAACTGGCATTCGACTACCGCCACAGTATTCTCAAGGAAACGGGTAGCGATGCCGTGGTGCTGAGCGCGACCTTTCGTCTGCATCGCGAGCCGCCGGAGGCCATTCAGACGCGTATGCAAACTTACAAAACCCAGCGGGAACGCACGCAGCCGCCGGGCGCCAGCATGGGCTCGATGTTCAAGAACCCCCCGGGCGATTACGCCGGCCGTTTGATTGAGGCGGCAGGCCTCAAGGGCACGACCGTGGGCGACGCGGAAATCAGCCCTTTGCACGCCAATTTCTTCGTCAATAAGGGCAACGCCAAAGCCCAGGAAATCTGGGCGCTGATGTATCTCGCCCGCACCACGGTGGCGCGTAAATTCGGGGTTTGGCTGGAGCCGGAAATTCGGCTGGTGGGCGCCTGGCCGCCGGAAGCCGTGGCGGCGCTCTACGAGCTGCAAGAACTGCCCCCCGAAGAGCCTTTGCCCCGCTTTTCCGAGGAAGGTGCCGCATGAGCCAGAAAATTCATCTTGTGGTGCTTTTTGGTGGCCGCTCCGGCGAGCACGAGGTCTCGCTGATGTCGGCGCGTTCGGTGCTCGCTGCCCTCAAACCCGACCGCTATGAAATCATCCCCGTGGGGATGACCAAAGAAGGGCGCTGGCTGGCTGGCCCCGATGCGTTGGATGCCTTTACGGCTGGGCGGCTGGAGGGCTTGACGCCGGTGACCCTCTTGCCCGACCCTTCGCGCCCCGGCCTCTGGCAATGGGAGGGCGAGACGCTGAAGCCCTATGCCCCGGTGGATGTGGTCTTCCCGGTGTTGCATGGCACGTTTGGCGAAGATGGCACCCTGCAAGGGCTGCTGGAACTGGCCGATGTGGCCTACGTGGGCGCGGGCGTGGTCGGCTCGGCAGTGGGCATGGATAAGGGCGTGTTCAAAGACGTCATGCGCGCCCACGGCCTGCCGCTGGCGGAATATGTCGTGCTCTCGCGCCGGGAGGTTGAAAACGACCTTGAAGCCGTTGCCGACCGCTGCGAGGCGTTGGCCCCTTACCCGCTGTTTGTCAAACCGGCCAATTTGGGGTCGTCGGTGGGCATTACCAAGGCGCACAACCGGGCGGAGTTGCTGGCCGGGCTGCGGCTGGCCGCCCGTTACGACCGCCGCCTGGTGGTCGAGCAGGGGCTGGATGCCCGCGAAATCGAGGTGGCCGTGCTGGGCAATGCCGAGCCGAAGGCTTCGCTGCCTGGCGAGGTTGTCCCTGGCGAGGAGTTCTATTCTTACAAGGCGAAATATCACGACGACACCTCGCAGTTGTTCATTCCGGCCCCGTTGAGCGCCGAGCAAACGGCCAGGGTGCGCGAACTGGCCGTGGCGGTGTATCAGGCCATCGATTGCGCCGGGATGGCGCGAGTCGATTTTCTGCTGGAGCGCAAAAGCGGCTTGTTTTACATCAACGAGGTCAACACCCTGCCGGGCTTTACCCAGATCAGCATGTACCCCAAGTTATGGGAAGCCACAGGGCTACCTTATTCGGATTTGCTGGACGAACTGGTCGCGCTGGCGCAAGAGCGCAAGCGCGAACGCGACCGCACCCGTTGGGAACGCTGAGCCGTCCATGCGGCGATGCCGCGACGATAGAGGAAACACATGCCTCGCAAAAAGCAAGACACCCTCACACGAGCCGAGCGCGTCCGCCGCAGGCGGGGGAATACCCGCCCGCAGCGCCGCGCGAAAACCGTGGCAGCCCATGCCCACGCCCAGGCCGCAAGCGGCACGCCCGTGGTTGTCAGCCGCTATGGCGTGTTGAGCGGTACGGCGGTGCCGGTTTCGGGGCGTGTGCGGCGGCAGGTGCGGGTGTCGCGCGGCCGCAACACCGAGGTCGTGGCGGCAATGCCGGCGGTTTCCTTAGGTTGGCGCTGGGCTTCGCTGGCATTGAGCGTTTTTCTCATTGTCTTGATTGCCGCTTTATGGTATGCTCCCGTTTTTCGGGTCGAGGCGCCAGAAGTGCGCGGCCTGCAATATCTCGATGCCGGTCAGGTGATTTCCCGCCTGGGCGTGGTGGGGCGGTCGGTTTTCAGCCTCAACCCTGCCCTGGTGGCAGAGCAGGTCGAGGCGCTGCCGGCGGTCGCGCGGGTTGAAGTGCATGTCGCTTTGCCGAATCGGGTGGTGGTGACGGTGCAAGAGCGCCAGCCAGTGCTGGTGTGGCATACCGGGCACAAAACCTGGTGGGTCGACGCGCAGGGCCTGGCGTTTGCCCCCCCCGCGGCCAAAACGCCCCCCCAGGCGTTGCAGGTGCAGGCGGCTGCGCTGCCGGCAGAGGCCGCCGATGTGCGCCCCGGCGAGATGCAATTGCTTTCCCCCGCGCAGGTGGAAGCCCTGCAAACCCTGGCCCGCTACCTGCCCCAGGGCACGCCGCTGGTGTTCAGCCCCCGCTATGGCATCGGCTGGCAGGCCCCGGAAGGCTGGCAGGTGTTTGTGGGGCAAAAACTGACGCACATGGAACAGCGCATGGTGTTGTATGAGGCCATTGCCCGCTGGTTGAAAGCACAACATATTCACCCGGCGCTGGTCAACGTGGCCTCGTTCCGTGCGCCGTATTACCGAATGGAGCCGTAGCCGTGGAAGAACCCATTCTGGTGGGCATCGATGTTGGCACAACGAAGGTCTGTACCCTGGTGGCGCGTCCCGAAGCCGATGGGCGGATGCGCATTTTGGGCGTTGGGCTGGAGCCTTCCCGCGGGCTGAACAAAGGTCTGGTGGTGGATATGAGCGAAGCCTCGCGCGCCATTGCCCGCTCGGTTGAAAAGGCTTCGCGCGCCGCGGGCATGGAAATTGCCGCCGCGTTGGTGAGCCTGGCGGGGTCGCATGTTTCCGGCGAAATCAGCCGCGGGGTGGTGGGTGTTTCCGGCGGGGTGGTCGATGCCGGTGATATCCAGCGCGCGGTGGAAGCCGCCCGTGCCCTCGCCGTGCCCCACGACCGCGAGATCGTGCACATCATCCAGCGCGCTTTCCGGCTCGATGATCAGGAAAGCGTGCGCGAGCCCCTGGGAATGCACGGTTATCGGCTGGAGGCCGAGGTGCACATCATCACGGCTTCCAAAGCCTCGGTGGCCAACCTGCGGGAATGCGTGCAGCAGGCGGGGGTTGAGGTTTCCCATTTCGTGCTCAACCCGCTGGCTTCGGCTGAGGCGGTGTTGACCGAGACCGAGCGCGAGATGGGGGTGGCAGTGTGCGACATTGGCGGCGGCACCACCGACCTGGCGGTGTATATCGGCGGCGACGTGTGGCACACCGCGGTGCTGCCCGTGGGCGGCAACCATGTGACTCGCGACCTGGGCTACCTGTTCCACCTGCCGCTGGAGCGCGCTGAGGAAATCAAGGTGCGCCACGGCCACAGCGACCCCCAGGCGGTTTCCGCCGAAGAGGTGATTACCGTGCGCTCGTTTGCCGACCACGAGGCGGTGCAGGTCAACCGCCGTGAAATGGCTGAGGTTATCGAAGCGCGCGTGCGGGAAATGTTGGAAATGGTGCGCCACGAGTTGCACCGTTCAGGCTACGACGGCCTGTTGCCCGCCGGGGTGGTTTTCACCGGCGGCAGCACCCTGCTCAAGGGCTTTGAAGAGGTGGCGCGCGAAGAGTTAGGCTTGCCGGTGCGGGTAGCGAAGGCCGAAAAAGTGTTTGGCATGGTCGACCGCATTCGTAGCCCGGCCTTTGCCACCAGTGTGGGCCTGCTGTATTGGGCGCAACTGTTGCAAACAGCAGCCTTTGTGCCCGAAGCCCCGCGGCGGCGCGATGGTGTGGATTCCTGGGAAAAGGTGAAAGCATTTTTGCGTTCCCTTTTGCCGTAAGTTTGAGGCTTTTTTCGCCCCACAGTTTGTTTGAGGAGGTTCGTATGTTGCAAAATGCTGGTTCCCCCCTGGAAGGCGAATCCTTCGCCCGCATCAAAGTTGTGGGCGTGGGCGGTGGCGGCGGTAATGCCGTCAACCGGATGATCGAGGAAAGCGTGCAGGGTATCGAGTTCGTGGCCGTGAACACCGATGCGCAGGCGCTGCTGCTTTCCAAAGCCGGTACGCGGGTGCACATCGGCGAGAAGGTCACCCGCGGCCTGGGCGCAGGCGGTGACCCCGAGGTCGGTCGCAAAGCCGCCGAAGAATCGCAGGAAGAATTGTATCAGGTGCTCGACGGCGCCGATATGGTCTTCATCACGGCGGGCATGGGCGGCGGCACGGGCACCGGCGCAGCCCCTATCGTGGCAAAAATTGCCCGCGATGTCGGCGCGCTCACCATTGGCGTGGTGACCAAGCCGTTTTCCTTCGAGGGCTCGCGCCGCATGAAGGCCGCCGAAGCGGGCATTACCAACCTCAAAGAAAACGTCGATACCCTTATCGTGATTCCCAACGACCGCTTGCTGCAAATTGTGGATAAGAAGGCCGGTTTGCAGGAAGCCTTCAAGGTGGCCGACGACGTCTTGCGCCAGGGCATTCAGGGCATTTCGGAACTTATTACCGTGCCCGGCTTGATCAACCTGGATTTTGCGGACGTGAAGACCGTGATGTCGGAAGGCGGCGCGGCCCTGATGGCCGTGGGCGAGGCCGAAGGCGAAGATCGCGCCCGCCTGGCTGCCGAAGAGGCCATTTCCAGCAAATTGCTGGATATCACCATCGACGGTGCGCGCGGCATCTTGTTCAACATCACCGGCGGTTCGGACCTGACCCTCTTTGAGGTCAACCAGGCCGCGGCCATCATCAAGGAAGCCGCACACCCCGATGTCAACCTGATCTTTGGCGCGGTGATTGACCCCAACATGGGCGACAAAGTGCGCGTCACGGTGATTGCCACGGGTTTTGATTACACGGGCATGTCGCGGCATTTGCGCCGGGCCCGGCCGGCAACGGCTGACCGCGCAATGCATTCTCCCGCGGCCGACATGCCCCAGCCTCGGCCCCAACCGGCCGAATTTGCGCCGCGGACTTTCGACACCGACGACCTGGATATTCCGACCTTTGTGCGGAAACGCTTGAAGCAATCGCAACGCCGGTAAGCATCAACGAGTTTGGGTGAACTTCGGCACCGACCGCGGCGGTGCAGCGTGGGCGCGCTGCATTTCGCCGTCGGCCCTCCTCCCGACGCGGGCGCGCGGGCGGGTATGAACGCACGCCCGGCGTGCGCCGCGGTGGTGTCCGTGGGGCGTTCCCGAGGGGCTGTCTCTGCAGGCAGCCCCTCGGCGCGTCCAGGGGTGCAGGCTGCGTTCTCGGCCAATTTCTTCTCAAACCCTTGACAATACCCGTGTCCGGGGGTATATTCGCAATGACGAATTTCGCAGAAGCGAATAAGGAGCGCGTATGTTGCCCAGCGACGAAGCCGCGGCCCGCGCGGCGCAACTGGCCTATGCCCTGGCACACCCCGTGCGGCTGCAGATTCTCGCAGCCCTGGCGGAGGGCGACGCCTATGTCATGGATTTGACGGCGGCGTTGGGGCGGCGGCAGGCCAACATTTCGCAGCACCTGGCGGTGTTGCGGGAAGCCGGGCTGGTGGTGGCCGAGCGGGAGGGTATGACGGTGCGTTACCGTCTACGCAATGCGCAGGTGTTGCAATTGCTGAGTTTGTTGGAAGATCTCAGCGCTCCCCTGCCGCTCACTGCCGTAGGCCGCCGACGCCGTTGCCGCCGAGGGCGTGGCCGCGGACGGATGCCATAGCAACAAAAAAATTTTTTTGCGCGACTTTATTCGCTTTTGGAAATATCCTGACCCTTTTACAGGAGGTGCAACATGTTTGGACGTCGTTTTCGGAAATTCTGGCGCGGGGGTGGTTATGGCTATGGCCGCGGCGGCTGCTATGGCCCCGGCTATGCCCGTGCCGACTGGCGCACGGGGGCAACCCCGTGGGATTGGGAAGCCGAGGGCTGGGGTGGCCCGCCGCCCTGGGCGCGCCGCTGGGGTGTGGACGTGCCCCCTGCCGAGCGCAAAACCTGGCTCGAACAGGCCAAAACCCATCTGCAGGCCCGCCTTGACGAGATCGAGAAGGAATTGCAAAGCCTCACGACCTCTGACGAGGCCTGAGGCCTGCTTTGGGGAGCACTCCCCTTCAAAGCAACAGCCCTGCCATCAACGGCAGGGCTGTTTTGTGGTTTAGGTGGCGAGGGCGGCTCACGCCCCTTTGCTGCGCGGTTTGCGAATGCTGCCGTCGGTAGGGCGGATGACCAGGACCACCTTGCCCATGATATCCACCTGGGCCGGATCGTCGATTTCGATGGGCTGCATGGTGGGGTTTGCCGGCTTGAGGATGATTTTTTCCAGCCGTTCCTGGCGGGCGTCATACACGGGCTGATATTTCTTCAGGGTGCTTTCGTTGGTATGCTTCAGCCACACCGCGACCATCTCGCCAGGGGCGGCTTCTTTGGTTTCCTTGAGCACCACGATGTCGCCGTCGCCAATGAGCGCGTCGATCATCGAATTCCCGCTGACTTCCAGGGCATACAGGCCTTCGGTGTTACGGGGCAGAAAGGCCTGCGGAATTTCGATGGTATCGTCAGCGGTGTAGCCTTCGGGGAAGGCAGGGATAGGCTCGCTGGCGACAATGCGCCCCGCCAGAGGTAGCGAAACCACCCGCGAGGCAGGCGCGACCGGCAGGCTGCGCCCCGCTTCACGGGGTTTACGGGGGGCCTTGCGCGCTGCCCGCGCGCGCCCCTGGGCAGCCAATGCAGCCCAATCGGCTGAGGCATCGGTCGCGTCCACGTCGCGCGGGCGGGAGAGGCGGGGGTGCAGGCGAATGTTGCGGGCTTTCCGTTTGTCGGTGGCTTCCCGCACGATGAACTTCAGCCGCTCCAACCGCCGCAGGTGATAATCGACCACCGATGTCGAAGAAGCCCCCACCGCTTGTTGAATTTCTCGCACCGTGGGGGGCAGACCTTGCTCATCGAGCCATTGGTAAATGGTGTCGAGAATTTTTTTGTCTAACTCGTCGAGGGTGTTTTTAGGTTTCCGTGGTGACATGCGCATCCCCTTTCTTGGGAAAAGGCGAAAGCCGGCTACCGTAATATTATCAGAACACCCGTTCTTTGTCAAGGAGCGCCATTTGCGG
>CAYYRG010000008.1:0-19411 GCA_964474015.1 uncultured Anaerolineaceae bacterium
CCGGAAGGCGGCCAGGTGACCATCACCATTATCAAATAACAGAAGTTGCGTAGTTCCCCCGGTTTGTGTCACTGCACGGTGGGCTGAGCGTCGTCGCAGCCCGCCTCGCAGTGACACACCTGCAGGGATTTTTCGGATGGATACTAAGGGCTTAGAAGCCCCAGGCCAAAGGCAAAGCAAAAGCCTGGCGTACCGTCGCCAGGCTTTTTTGATTGGTTGCTTGCAAGTGGGTTTTTTAGCGCTCGATGGTGAAGAAAGTGTAGTGATAGGCGATTTTGCCATCCAGCAGGCCGAAAACGTCGTTCCCATTGCGGACCTGCCCTGCGCTGGAGGTGGCTTCCCAGGTGAAATGGCGGGAGTTGCCTGTGCCCGAGTGGCCGGTAAGCCGGAAGGTGGCGTTGGGCAACAGGTTGTTGAAAAAGGTGGTGTACCAGCTGTGGATGGCGGCTTTGCCTGTTACCGTGCGGGCGCTGGTGACATGCACTGCCCGCTCGGTGTAAAGGGCGGTGACGGTATCGGCATTGTGGGTATTGAGGGCGGCGATGAACTTTTCGGTGATGTCTTGCGGCACGGGCGGGGGGCTGTCGGGCCACGGGAAGTCGGCGATGGCTTGCCAGATGCTGGGGTCGAGCAGGTCACGGGTGAGGTGCCATTCCCAGAAGTTGGCCGCATGCACGCCCAGGTTGACGGCGGTTTGCAGGAACTCCCGAATTTCGGAAACCGAAGGCACCCAGTTGCCGTATTTGTAAGCCGAGCCGGCGGCCAAAAGGGGCTGGTTGGGGTACATGGCGCGGAATTCCCGCACGGTGCGGGTCAGCTGTGCGCCGGGATTGTGGGCAGTAATCCAATAGACCTGCGGCATGTTGAAGTCGCACTGGTCAAGGAACTCGCGCCAGGGGAAGGCGGGGTGATAACTGGGAAAGCGGTAGGAACTCAGCCCGATGAGCACGCCTGAAGGCATTTCGCGCCGCAGCGTATCCATAAAAGTTTGGGCTTTTTCTGCCATGCCGGGGGCTTCAAATTCGACTTCGGCGTCGATAACGTAGCCGGTCAGGCCGAGTTGCTGGGTGCGTTGGGCTGCCACGCGGGCTTCGGTGACGGGGTCTCGGCCGTAAATGTAGTGCCAGCCCCACGGGGTGATGCCTTTGGCTTTAAGCGCGCTGACCAGCGGGGGCACCAGGTCGCGATGGTGGTCCCAGTCATAATTGTAGATGCCGCCGTCGTCGGCAATTTTGATGAGCACATGTGAAAGTCCGGCTTCCGCCGCAACGTTGGCGATGGCCTGCGGATCGCCGTTTTCGCAACGGTAAATTTTCCACAAATACATGCCTTTCCCGCTAAGCATGGCATTTCCTCCTTCCGTGGCCGGTTGAGCGCGGGCGTGCGCGGTGAACGTGGGCGTGGGCGGCCTGCTGTGATGCGGGCGCGCCGCGGTGTTTATAGTGTAGCATATTTTGAAAAGCAGCGCAGCACGCTATGATGAGGCCAGCGAGCCGTCGAGGCCGAGCTCGGGGGCAATGCGTTTCATGGCCTCGATGACGTTGCCGACGTGTTCCCACAAATCAATGCCGATTTCTTCAGCGCCGCGGCGGATGGCCTCGCGGTCAGCGCCGGCCGCGAAGGATTTGTCCTTCCACTTTTTCTTGACCGATTTGACTTTAAGGTCGTAGAGCGATTTGGAAGGCCGTACCAGTGCCACCGCCGTAATCAGGCCGGTGACCTCGTCGCAGGCGTAAAGGGCGTGCTCCATCAGCGTTTCGCGAGGCACGCCGGTGTGGTCGGCATGGGTGAGAATGGCATGCACGATTTCTTCGGGCACACCCCGCTCGCGTAAAATCGGGGCGCCTGCCGTCGGGTGCTCTTCCAGGGTGGGGTGGATCTCCCAATCGAAGTCGTGCAGCAGGCCGGTGATGCCCCATTTCTCCACATCTTCGCCGAATTTTTCGGCATAGAAGCGCATTGCGGCTTCCACCGCCAGCATGTGGCGGCGCAGGTTGGGGCTTTGGACGAATTCATGCACAATGGCGAGGGCCTGGTCGCGGTCAATCATGGGTTTTCCTCCGGAAAGATGGGTTCGAACTTGCCCAGTACAGGCAAGGGATGCGTGACATGCACATCGAGCAACGCCCGTGCCGAGGCCAGCACTTCGCGGGCGTTCCAGTAAATGTAGGGCAGGGTGCGGTAACGGCGGCGGTCGGCAGGCACGCCGAGGGCGTCGATGCCCAAAGCGCGGCAGGTGTAAACGGCGCGTGCGAGGTGAAAGC
Source organism: uncultured Anaerolineaceae bacterium (assembly GCA_964474015.1). Classification (GTDB taxonomy): domain Bacteria; phylum Chloroflexota; class Anaerolineae; order Anaerolineales; family DRMV01; genus DRMV01. The sequence goes on from CAYYRG010000008.1 coordinate 2,265, forward strand.
GTTGCGTCACCACCAGCGCCCGCTGGACGCCGAAAATGGCTTTGGCCCGGTAACAGGTGTCGTAAGTCCGCCGGCCGGCAAAATCGAGCACAATCGCCTCGTTGGGAACGCCCAGGCTGAGGGCATAGCGGCGCATGGCTTCCGGCTCGTTGTAGTTGATGAAGCGGTTGTCTCCGCTAAAGAGCAATTTTTGTGCCTGCCCGTGGAAGTAGAGGTCGGCAGCCGTGGCGACCCGGTCGCGCAAAATGGGGGTGGGTGAGCCGTCGCGCCACAGCCCGGCGCCAAACACGATGGCGACCCGGCGGGGGGGCGCTGCCGACGGTGATGTGATGAAGGGGGCTGCCCGCCACATGACCCATACTCGCCCCGCAAGTAAGAGCAGCACGCCTGTTGCTGCGGCCAGCACGGCCAGCCGCGCCGTGAACCATAACCCGTGACGCATAGCCGCGATTATACCATTCGTCAAAACCGCCCCTTGCCAGACGACAAGGGGCGGTTGCAAAGGATTGGTGGGTTGATGGTTTACACCATCTTTTCGCGAATGCTCGCGCTCACGAAGTCGAGGGTTGCTACGGTGATGGTGATGAGCCACACGGCCAGCCCGGCTTGCTCGTATTGGAACTGGTGAATCCATTGAATCAGCAGGAAGCCAATGCCGCCGCCGCCGACCAAACCGATGATGGTGGACATGCGGACGTTGATGTCCCATCGGTAGAGGGTGAAAGCGGTGAAAGGCGGCATGACTTGCGGCACGACCGCGTACACGATGGTCTGCAGGCGGCTGGCGCCGGTGGCCTGCAAGGCTTCGATGGGGCCGGGGTCGATGCTTTCGATGGCTTCGGAGTAGAGCTTGCCCAGGGCGGCTACCGAGTGGATGGTCAAGGCGATGAAGCCGGCAAACGGCCCCGGACCAACCCAGATGACGCCCATGATAGCCCAAATCAGCGGTTCGATCGAGCGCCCGATGTTGAGGGTCAGCCGCACGGCGGCGTAAATCATCTGCCCGATGGGGATGGTGCTGCTGGTGCCCAACCGCCAGGCCCAAAAAGCGCCCAGGAAAGCCCCCAGCACCGCGCCGAGCAAGGCGGTGTGGGGGGCGGCAGCCAGCGCCCCTTCGGTGCCGCGGGTAATGCCTAAGATGCCGTGGGCATACCCCAACCCGAGAGCATAGCCCACGGCGGCGCCCACCAGCGCCATCCCGACCATGCCCACCCCCAGGGAAACCGGCGCGGGCAGGTGTTCGCTCACGGAGTCTAAAGCGCGGCTCAGCAATCGGTAGGCCCCAATTGCCAGCCCCAGCACCAGCACGACATAAATGCTGAAGGTGAGGATGGGTGCCTTTTCCAGCCCACCCACCATGGGGGTGAGCCAGTCGCCGACAAGTTTGCCGAGGTAGGCCCCTCCGACCAGCCCAATGACGCCGCCCACGAAGCCCTGGGTGGTCGTGTGCAGTGTGCTCATCAGGTTGCGGGCCGCCAGGAAGGAAAGCGGCACGCTGAGGACGATACCGACCGCCGTCGCCATCAGGCCCATCATGATGCTTTCCAGCATGGCCTGTAAGGCGAGTTTCATTTCTTTGCTCAATTTGCCGGTAAACTTCGCCGTGCCGCGCTGCACCACGCGCAGCTCGTGAATCTGAGGCCCCTGAGCCATGCTGGGGATAGTGACGTCGGGGATGTAAAGTTTGGTGGTGAAGGTGCCATCTGGCCCCACTTCAATGTCGGTCGGCCCGAACCCGCGGGGGGTGAAAGCGTTGCCTAAGGGGTTGGCCCACTGGATGTGGACTTTTTTGTTGGGCTGGAAGCCCCCACCTTTGATGGTGAGCAAGGTGCCGAAGATGGGTTTGCCGTTGCTGTCGCGAGTGCTCAGTTTGCCGCATGTGGGCGTCACGCTGACCCACGGCTGGCCTTCCTTAGGCTGTTCCACTGGCGGCGGGTTGGCTCCGGGGGGGCAGGGGGCCTGAATTTTGGCTGTGGCAACCAGTTGCGATTCTGAGTAGTCGAAAGCGACTTTCCACGGCCAGACAATGCGGCTGAGGATGACGCCCGTGTCTTTGTATTCCCGAATGGCTTTTTCGGGGTTGATTTGCACGATGCGGGTGCCGAGCACCAGAATGCCCACGATGAGCAGCATGTAAAAGGTGCTCATGCTGGGAGCGTGTTCGCTTCCGCGCAGGCGCGCCGCGTCGAAAATGTTCCATGCCCAGATCGCCACTGTGACGAAGGCGGTCAGCAGCGAGGTCATGGCGTAGAGTTTTTTCATGTCGGCGGCGGTGAGCACGGTGTCGATCATCGCCGGGGCAGTAAGGCCCAGCACCACCACAACCAGGATGACGAACGCCGGCGTGGCGACGTTGCGGGCGAATTCCGAGCGCATGGCGTAGCGCCGCGCCAGCCAGTAGATGGCCAGCAGGAAAACGAGGAGCGCCGCGGATTCTACAAGGAAGAGGAGGTAAGCGTGAAAGCTGAGCGCGTAGTCGGGGTAGCGCGGGCGTTGGGCAGCGGCAAACACTGCCAGGCCACTCAGGGTGATGATGCTCAGCAAGATGTAGAAACCGCGACTGATAGCGCCGCCAACGGCTTGTCCCAGGCCGGGAATCAGCAGCGAGAGCAGGGCCTGGAGCCAGGAGGGTTTGGCAAGAGGGGGGCTTTTTTCGGCCACAATGACTCCTTATGCAGTTCAGGCTTGAGGGTTATCCGCCCACGCTGAGCCGCTGGGCTTCTTGACCGTAGATGTGTTTGAATTCGGCGTCGGTGATGTTGCGGATCTGTTCGCGCGTGCCTTCATACACCAGGCGTCCGTCTCGCAGGCCAATGACTTTGGTGGCGTAGCGTTGCACCAGGTCGAGGTAATGGAGGCTGCACAGCACGGTGATGTTTTGTTCCTGGTTGAGGGTTTCGAGGTAGCCTAAAATGGAATGAGCGAGCACCGGGTCGAGGCTGGCAACCGGTTCGTCGGCGAGGATCATTTTAGGTTCCTGCATGAGCGCCCGGGCAATGCCCACGCGCTGCTTTTGGCCGCCGCTCAGCGCGTCGGCGCGGTTTTGGGCTTTGTCGCCGATGCCCACGCGTTCCAGCGCGGCCATCGCCCGCCGCTTTTCCGATTGGGGGAAGTAGTTGATCAGGCTCCACCACGAGGGCAGGTAGCCCAGCCGACCGGTGAGCACGTTCGTCAACACGCTGGAGCGTTCGACCAGGTTGAAGTGCTGGAAGATCATGCCGATTTCGCGGCGAATGCGGCGCATTTCGGCTTCACTGGTTTGGGTAATGTCGACACCATTCCAGAGGATGCGCCCCTCTGTGGGCTCAATCAGGCGGTTGATGCACCGCAGCAAGGTGGATTTACCCGAACCACTCAAGCCGATGATGACCAGGAATTCCCCATCTTCGACCGTGAAACTGACATCTTTCAGCGCGACGGTGCCGTCCTCGTAAACTTTGGTGAGGTGTTCTACGACCAGCATAAAGCCCTCGCAAAGTGGAAAGGCCGGAAGCCCGGCAGATGATAAAAAAACCAAGGCGAGGGAAGCGAACTTCCCCCGCCTTGAAAGAGACGTGGTTATTTGTTCAGGTCTTCGGGGCTCAGACCAGCGGCCTCGAGCGCCTGGCGGAAGCCATCGTAGAAGTGATCGTCCACTTTCTTCAGGCCCTGCCACGAGAACAGGCCCTTCAGCATGGCCTTGCCCTCATCGGTGTCGTTGAGGGTCAGCAGCGCGTTCACGATCTTCTCGCGCATGTCTTTGGGGAAGTCAGGCCGGAAGGAAATGTTGTCGTTGGGGATGGGCGGGGATTGGGCAATGACGATGACCTTGTCGTTGACGTCGGGGTAGTCTTTAGCAACCAGCACGCGAGCGTCCTGGAAGGTCGCGCCGGCGTCGCAGTCGCCGTTGTAGACAGCCAGCACGGTGGCGTCGTGGCCGCCGGTGTCGACGATTTGCTTCAGGTCTTTGTCGGGGTCAATGCCCGCGCCCAGCATCATCAGTTTGGGCATCACCCAACCCGAGGTGGATTCAGGGTCAGGGCGGCAGAAGGTCTTGCCGACCAGATCTTTGATGCTTTTGATGCCCGTGTCGGGGCGGGTGATGATTTGCCCCGCGTAGGAGGTGGAGCCATAGCGCACGGAAGCCAGCGCCACATCGGCGCAGCCCTTCTTGCTGGCGAGCACGTAGCCGAAAGTGTTCAGCGCGCCCATTTGGGCCTCGCCGCTGCACATGGCCTCAATTTGCGCCGAGTAGTCCGTCGGGATGACGGGTTTGATCACCAGGCCGGTCTTGTCTTCAACGTATTGGGCAATCGGTTCGGCGCCAGCCAGCACTTTTTGTGTATCCTGGGAGGGCGTCAGCACCCAGACGATGGGGTTTTCGGCGGTGCCCAGGGCGGCTTTCTGAGGCGCTTCGGTGGGTGCTTCAGTGGGGGCCTCGGTGGGCGCTTCGGTGACCGCAGGTGCCTGAGTGGGCGCTTCGGTCGCAGCGGGCTTCTCGGTGGGGGCGGGCGTCGGCGTGGCTTTGGCGCAGGCCGCCAGCACGGTAGCCGCCACAACCAGGAGCGCAAATACGAGGTACAGAGTTCGTCTCTTGCGCATGCTTCTCCTCCTGAATGAGGTGGGGTAGCGTTCTCCTTGCAGTTTGCAAGAAGAACCGAATCAACGCTTTTATCTTACCTGAATTTGTGCTTTGCCGCAAGGGGCGCTAAAATTACCGCGGCATGATGTGCCAGATGTCACGCTTTTCAGAATAAGGAGGCTGGGGTGCCAAAATCTGCGCAAAAAGTGACTCGCGAGCGTTATATGCTGGTGCCACGCACGCTGATTTTCCTGACGCGAGAGGATGAGATCCTGCTGTTGAAGGGAGCCCCCGACAAACCGCTGTGGGCGAACCTTTACAACGGCGTGGGCGGGCATGTGCAGGCGGGTGAAGATGTGCTCGCCGCGGCCCGGCGGGAATTGCGGGAAGAAACCGGGCTGGAAGCCTTCCTCTGGTTGTGCGGCATCGTGACCATTGACACCGGCACCAACCCTGGGGTGGGGTTGTTTGTCTTTCGGGGCGAGCCGCATCCCCTTGATGCGCCTTTGCGCCCCTCACGCGAGGGGCTGGTTTCCTGGGTGCCGTTGAAAGCCTGGCGGGAGCTTCCTCTGGTGGAAGATTTGAAAGTGCTCCTCCCGCGCGTCCTGGCGGCGACACCGCAGATGCCGCCTTTCTTTGCGCAATACACCTATGACGACACCGGGCGGCTGCATATTGCTTTTGCAGAAGAGGCGGGCTGAGGCCGCGAGGCGCTTTGGTCATACCATTGGCAAAATGCTCATCTTATCGTAAACTATGCTTATGGATCTCGCTCAAACGCTGGATTCCTTGCATGATGCATGGATAGAGGCTGCCTTGGACGCGCTTGCCCAGGGGGAAGCAACGCGGGGAGGGCTGCGCCCCCAACTGGAGCGTTTTTACGAACTCTTGCGGCAGGCGGTCGCCAGCGGTGACCCTGCCTGGTTGGATTCCATCGTCTATTTGTGGGTATGGTCTCAAACCGTTACCGACTTAGACAGCGAGGTCATCACCATTGCCGAGGCGCTCCAGCGGTTGATCGAGGTGACCATCCAGGTGGCGCGAGACCGTCTGACCGAGGGCGAAAACCTGGAATTCATTACGGCCTTGATGCCTTACTGGCTGCACATGTTGGAATATGCTGCCAATCAGGAAATGCGCGCTCAGCTCGACCACACGACCGCCGAACTTGAGCGCGTGCAGCGAGAACTGGAAAGGTTAGACAAATCTAAATCCGATTTTATCTCGGTGGCGGCTCACGAACTCAAGACCCCCCTCACCCTTATCGAAGGATATGCTGCCATGCTGCGCGATGTGCTGGAGGGGGCGGCCCCCGAGGCCTTGCGAGAGCAAACGCGCCCCTTTTTGGAGGGCATTTTTCGCGGCAGCAAGCGCATTCGCGAAATCGTCGACGACCTGGTCGATGTTTCGCTGTTAGACAACAACATGCTGAAACTCTCCTTTCAGCCTCTGTGGCTGGGGCAAATTTTTCGCTCGTTGACCGATGAGCTTGCTCCGGTGTTGGAAGAGCGCCGTTTGACCCTCAAAGTCCACCGTTTCCCTGGCAGCGAACGTTTGATTTTTGGCGACGTGGAGCGCCTGCAACAGGTGTTCCGCAACTTGTTGACCAATGCCATCAAATACACGCCTGATGGGGGACGCATTACCGTCGATGGGCGCCTGTTGCCTGGTTTCGTCGAGGTGTGGGTCGCTGACACCGGCATCGGCATTGCACCGGAAGACCAGCGCATCATTTTCGACAAGTTTGGGCGTCTTGGAGACCCCCAAACCCACTCCAGCGGGAAGACGCGTTTCAAGGGCGGTGGCCCGGGGCTGGGGCTGGCTATTGCCCGCGGCATTGTGGAAGCCCACGGCGGCTCCATTTGGGTGGAGTCTCCCGGCTACGATGAAGAAAAGTGCCCCGGTTCCACTTTTCATGTTTTGCTGCCCTTGCGCGATGAACCTCCCGATGAATCGGGCAAAAGCGGCATTTTCTCTAAACTTGCCGCTTACCTTAAGAAAGGAGAGTGACCCATGTCGTTCCAATCTGCCGACCGCCTTGCCGGATTTGGTGCCTACTTTTTTGCCCAACTGGGCAAGCGCATCGCGGCCCTGCGTGCCGAAGGCAAAGACATCATTCGCATCGACATCGGCGCGCCCGACCTGCCTCCGCCCGATTTTGTCATCGAGGCGTTGGTGGCTGCGGCGCGGCGCCCCGATACCCATAGCTACACCACTTACGGCGGCACCCCCGCCTTCAAGCAGGCGGTGGCAGATTACTACCAGCGCCGTTTCCAGGTGGGCCTCGACCCTGCCACCGAGGTGCTGGGGCTGATTGGCTCCAAAGAGGGGCTGTTTCACCTCGCCCAGGCTTTGCTCAACCCTGGCGATGTCGTGCTCATTCCCGATCCTGGTTACCCCACCTATCGGGCAGGTACCGTGCTGGCGGGCGCCGAGCCATATTTCGTCCCCCTCTTGCCGGAAAATGACTTCCTGCCTGATCTCGAGGCCATCCCTGCCGAGATATTGCAGCGCGCCAAAATCCTCTGGCTGAACTATCCCAACAACCCCACCACAGCCGTCGCCTCGCTGGACTTTTTCGAGCAGGCGGTGGCGTTTGGCCGCAAGCACCACATCCTTGTGGCGCATGATGCCCCGTATGTGGACGTCACCTACGACGGCTATGAAGCCCCCAGCATTTTGCAGGTGCCGGGCGCGAAAGAAGTGGCTGTGGAGTTCAACTCGCTTTCCAAGGCCTTCAACATGGCCGGCTGGCGTTTGGGCATGATGGTGGGGAACCCCGACGTGGTGCGCTACGTCCATGTTTACAAATCGCAGGTTGACACCTCGCAATTCTTGCCGGTGCTGGAAGGCGGCATTGTGGCGATGACCGATGACCGCATCTGGCCGTGGGTGGCTGAGCGGAATGCCATTTATCAGGAACGGCGGGACATTGTGGTGGCAGCCCTGCGCGCCGCGGGCATTCCCGTGGAAACCCCGAAAGCCTCGTTGTATGTCTGGTATCCGTTGCCCGAGGGCGAAGCCGATAGCAAGGCTTTTTGTGAGCGCGCGTTGCAGGAAGCCGGGGTCAGTATGACCCCCGGTGTGGTCTTTGGGCCCCACGGCGAAGGCTTTGTGCGTATTTCTTTGGGCACCGACACGGCCAAACTGCGCAAGGCCATGGAGCGGCTGGTGGCATGGTTGAAAAAGTGAGCCAACCTACTCGCCCGCCGCGGGAACGCGCATTTTTGGTTGGGGTCTCCCTACGCGGGAAACCCCAACTTTTGCCTTTGGAAGATTCGTTGGCCGAGCTGGCGCGTCTGGCCGAAACCGCCGGCCTGGAAGTGGTGGGGGAAGCCACACAACGCCTTGACCATCCTCACTCCAAAACCTTTATTGGCCCGGGGAAAGTGGAAGAGATCAAGGCGCTGGTAGAGGAGTTCCAGGCCGATGTGGTGATTTTCGACGATGAACTCTCGCCGCGCCACCTGCGGGAGCTCGAGAACGCCTTTGGCGAAAAAGTGCGTTTGCTTGACCGCACGGCGCTGATTCTGGATATTTTCGCCCAACACGCGCATACGCGTGAAGGGGCTTTGCAGGTCGAACTGGCGCAATACGAATATCGCCTGCCGAGGCTCACCCGCGCCTGGACGCACCTCGCGCGGCAAACGGGCGGCGGCGGTGGCCGTGCTGGCCGCATGGGCGGGGTGGGCTTGCGAGGCCCCGGCGAGCGGCAACTGGAAGTCGACCGGCGCGATATTCGTCGCCGGATGGCTAACCTGCGCAAAGAGCTGGAGAAAGTGCGCGCCCACCGCCAACGGCACCGTGCCCGCCGCCGCAAGAACCGCCTGCCGGTGGTGGCCCTGGTAGGCTATACCAATGCTGGCAAATCGACCCTCCTCAACCGGTTGACGCAGGCCGACGTGTACGTGGCCGATCAGCTTTTCGCCACTCTGGACCCCACCACCCGCCGCGTGGAACTCCCCGGCGGCCATCTTGCGCTGTTTACCGATACCGTGGGTTTCATTCAAAAACTGCCGACTTCGCTGGTGGCGGCTTTCCGCGCCACCCTCGAAGAGATTACTGAAGCCGATTTGTTGTTGCACGTTATTGACATTACGCACCCTCAGGCTGCCGCCCAGGCCGAGGCAGTGCTACAGACCCTGGCCGAGATCGGGGCGGAGCACATCCCTGTCTTGACGGTGCTCAACAAAATCGACCGCCTGCCCGCGCCCGAAAAAGCCGCCGAGGCGTTGCAGGCTTTCCCCCATGCGGTGGCGATTTCGGCGCTGCGAGGCGATGGCATTCCCGAACTGCTTCAGACGGTTTCCGAAAAACTGTATGCCACTTACGAGCCCATCGTGGTTGATTTGCCCTATGAGGAAGGCGGCCTGATTGCGCTGTTTCACGAGATGGGGCAGGTGGAAGAAGTGCAGCACCATCGCGGCGGTGTGCGCATTCGTGGGCGGGTGCCGGGGCGGCTGCTGGCCCGCTATGCGCCTTTCGTGACGCCAGCCAGCACGGAGGAAGCGGCATGATCGGCGGCGAGCCGCGTACAGTGCGGGCAGGGATGCTCCGCCTGGCTGTGGTGGTCGTGGGGGGGATGGCAGGGCTGGCGGCGGTGTATGCGCTCAGCGCTTGGGTGGTGCGCCTTTGGCCTGGGGGTGAGGCGCTGCGCTACCCGTGGGAGGCCATGCGGGCTTTCTTGTTTGGGGGGGATGACCCTTACCGCCGCCTGGCGCTGCTGTATGGTTGGTCGCAGCGCGACGGCTTCGCGGTTGCCCCGCAACCTTATCCCTTCCCCATGGCGCTGGCGTTGTTTGCGCCTTTGGCCCTGTTGAAAGATTTCGCCGCGGCCCGCACCTGGGCAATGTGGGGGGCGGTGTTGGCGCTGGTAGCGGCGGTGGCGCTGGTTGCCCGCAGTTTGCGCTGGCGACCGGGCGGCAGCGGCGCGGTTGCGTTGGGGGCTTTTGCATTGACGGGCTATTTTGCCGTGGTGGCCTTGCTGCGCGCCGATGTGGTCGTGTTGGTTTTGTTGTTGCTGATGATAGCCCTCGCAGCGCTGCTCGATGGCCGTGACGACCTGGCCGGAATTGCGCTCACGTTCACGCTGATCAAGCCCGGCCTGTCGCTTTATCCGACCCTGTTCTTGCTGCTGTGGGCGGCATCGCGGCGACGGTGGCGCTTGTGGCGCGGCTTTTGGGGAAGCACGGCAGTGTTGCTTGTGCTCGCGTTTTGGCTTTTGCCTTCCTGGGGGCTGGAGATGGCTTTCTTGCTGCTGCGTTTCAAGGCCGCGGCTTCGCCGCGCCTGGCGCTGGCTCATGCTGTGCCGGGGGTAGGGCGGCAGGTGGGCTGGTTGTTGGTGGCTGTGGTGGCCGTCGCAGTGCTGGCCGAATGGGCGGCTTCATGGGGGCAATCGGTCTATCAGGCGGCCTGGACGACGGCGTTGACGGTGGTGGGCGCGTTGTTGGTCGGCGGGCGGGTTGTACCGGCTGATCAGGTATTGCTTTTGCTGCCCCTTTTGTGGGTGTGGGCTTATTGGAGCAGCCGCTGGAAGACGTATGGCCGCCCGGCGGCTGCCCTGACGCTGGCCGTGTTTTGGGTATTGCCGTGGTTGTTCTGGGGAGGACGGTTGTTTTCGGCCAGTGGGGTGTGCGCGTCGGTGGGGATGTGTTTCTTCGAGCCGTTGGTGGTGTGGGTGTTGCTGTATACCGTGCGGTGGTGGGCTGCCCGCGCGCCAGCGGCGTTTTCCTCGGAGGCATTGCTGGAATGAATCGCAGTCGGTGGAGGCAAGGGCTGCCGTGGCTGCTGGCTGGGGTGGTGTTGGCCTTCCGGCTGGTGCCCGGTCCGCGCACCATTGACGACGCGTTCATTACCTTTCGCTATGCCCGTAATCTACTGGCGGGGTGGGGGTTGGTGTATAACCCCGGCCAGCACGTCCTCGGCACGACCACGCCGCTTTATGCGCTCTGGATGGCCTTGTTGGGCGCTTTCAACGGCGGCGTGCAAGCCCCTTTTCCGTGGCTCGCGTGGGGCACGAATGCCCTCGCCGATGCTGCCACGGCTTTATTGGTGATGCGGTTGGCTCGACGGCTGCGTGTGCCTGAGGTGGGATATGTTTTCGCCCTGGCCTGGGCGGTGGCGCCGTGGAGTGTGACGTTTGCCATTGGGGGCATGGAAACCAGCGTGTATGTTTTCCTCTTGACGGCCACGATCTATGCGTATGCGATGGAAAGGCGCGGCTGGGCGTTCTTTGCCGGGGCGCTGGCGTTTTTGACACGCCCCGACGCGTTGCTGCTGGTGTTGCTGGTGCTTGCCGACGACCTGTGGCGAGGGTGGCGGCAGGCGCGCCGTGAGGGTGGAAGCCCCTGGCCGATATGGCGGCGCTGGGGGCGGGCGTGGGTGCCGGGGGGGCTGCTGGCGGGCGGCTGGCTAATTTTTGCGCGCCTCTATTATGGCGCCTGGTTGCCGCATTCGATGACTGCCAAGCAGGTGGTCTATCGGCAGCCAACGGACGCGGCGCTGGTGCGGCTTTTGCAGCATTACGCCACGCCGTTTTTGTTGCAGACCTGGCTTTCCCCGGCTTTCATTGCCGTAGGGCTGGTGCTGTGGCCGACCCTTTTCGTGGTGGGGGCGCACGGGCTGGTGCGGCGCGAGGCGCGCCTGTGGCCGTGGCTGGCTTTCCCGGTGGTATATTTTGCGGCCTTTGCCCTGGCTAACCCCTTGATTTTTCGCTGGTATCTCACGCCCCCTTTGCCGCCTTACTTTTTCGGCATCTTGACCGGCGTGTGGGTGTTGGGGAAGGCGTTGCGGCGCCCGCGGGTGCGGCTGGCCTTCCTCGGGGTGGCTTTTTTGGTGCCGTTGGTGGTGCCCCTCTCGACCTGGCAATGGCATCCCGACCATGGCCGCCCAACGCCCGCGCCTGGCATGGCCTGGTATCGCCTGGAATTGCTTTACCATCGGGCGGCGCGCTTCCTGGCCCCCCGTTTGCAGCCCGACCCCCTCGCTTTTACACTGGCCGCAGGCGACGTTGGCGTGCTGGGATACGATACCGGCGCACGCATCCTCGACCTGGCAGGCTTGAACAGCCCGGAAACGCTGGCTTATTTCCCCTTGCCTCCTTCGGATTACGTCATCAACTACGCGGTACCGGCGGGTCTGATTCGCGACCGCAAACCCGATTACATCGTCATTTTGGAAATCTATGGGCGCAAGAGCCTGCTCACCCAGCCGTGGTTTTGGCAACAATACGACCTTTTGGCCGACTTCCCCACCGATATTTACGGCAGCCGAGGTTTGCTGATTTTCGGGAGGCGACGATGAAACTGCGTGATTGGGTGCTTTTGATGGTGTTGGAAGCCCTGGTGCTTGCCGGAGTGGCTGCCTTCCAGCATAGCCCGGGCTATATGGATGCCGATTATTACACGTTGATGGGGCAGCAACTCGCGCACGGCACGGCGACGGAGCCGTTTTTGTGGAATTACCTCGATGACCCGCGGGGGGTGCCGCACCCGGGTTTTGCCTACTGGCAGCCGTTGGCGGCGTTGGTCGCGGCGTGGGGCATTCGCCTGGCGGGGCATGGCGGCTTTGCTGCAGCCCGCTGGCCGTTTTTCGCCCTGGCTTTGTTGGTGCCGCCGCTTACGGCGTGGCTGGCCTTTCGCCTGACCCGCAAGCGCGCCCTGGCGCTGCTGAGCGGGGGGCTGGCCGTGGCCTCGGGCTTTTATTTGCCCTATCTGGCTGTGCCAGATACTTTTACGCCTTTGATGGTGCTGGGGGCGTTGTTCTTTTTGGTGCTGGGGTGGCCTGAGAGTTTGCGTTTGGCCGATGCGTTGCACCCGCTGCGGGTGGGTAGTCAGCTGGTGGGAAGGCGCCTGGCGCGCTGGCAGCCGTTGGTGCTGGGGCTGCTGGCCGGAATGATGCACCTGGCGCGCGCGGAAGGCTTTTTGTGGTTGCTGGCGGCCTGGGGCGGCCTGGCGCTGGCCCGGCGTCGTAGCCCGCGCCCTTACCTGGAGGCCTTGCTGGGGTATGTCGTGGTGATGCTGCCGTGGTTCTGGCGCAACCTGGCGGCCTTTGGCACGCCTTTGGCCCCGGGGGGATGGCGCACACTCTGGCTGACGCAGTACAACGAACTCTACGCTTACCCTGCCTCGCAATTGACTTTTGCGCACTGGTGGGCTTCGGGCTGGAAAGCGATTGTGGGTGCCCGTCTGCATGCCGCAGCCACGAATTTGACCTCGGCGCTGGCCGTGCAGGGCGCGGTGGTCTGGCTGCCGATGGTGTTGGCCGGCCTGTGGCATTGGCGCAAAGACCGGCGGGTACGCGTGGGGGCGGGAATGTGGTTGCTGTTGTGGTTGTTGATGAGCGGGGTTTTCCCCTTTTCGGGGGCGCGGGGAGGCTTTTTCCACGCCGGGGCAGCGGTGCAGCCATTGTTGTGGGCTGTGGCCCCCGCGGGGCTGATGGTTTTCTTGCGCCCGTTGGCACGCTGGCGCGGTTGGCGGTTGGGCGAGGCGCTCTCGGTGCTGGGCTGGGGGCTGGTAGGCGCGGCCGTGCTGCTTTCGGTGCTGGTGGTGCAGCGTCGGGTCATTGGGCCGCTGCCCACCGAGCCGACGTGGGACGACCCCGCGCGGGCGTATGTCCGTTACGGCAAGGGTTTGGCGGTGTTGGGGGTTCCCGCCGATGCGTTGGTGTTGGTCAACAATCCTCCGGGTTTTACCCTGATGACCGGCCACCCCAGCCTGGCCGTGCCTGATGGCGGTTCGGACGTCGCGGCGGCGGTCGCGCGCCGCTATGGCGCGCACTACTGGGTGCTGGAAGCCAATCATCCGCGCCCGCTGAATCACTACTATTGCCATCCCCCCACGGTGCCGCCGCCGTGGGAATTCCTGGGGATGGTCGATCGCTATACGCCGGCGTTTGTGTTGGGGGCGGCGCGGTGAGGATTTCGCATAGCCACAGAACAAAAGGCGGGGAAAGCAGGCGGGCGTTGGCCTTTTTCACCCTCTGGGCGGCGCTGTGGATGGGCGTTTTCATCGCTGCGGCGAGGCTGACTTACCGCTGGGGCTTTCCCCTCGACGATGCCTGGATTCATCAGACCTATGCCCGCAACCTGGCGCGGTGGGGGCAGTGGGCCTATCGCCCTGGGGCGCCTTCGGCGGGCGTGACGGCGCCGCTGTGGGTGGTGTTGCAGGCGATTGGGCAGGGGCTGGGGCTTTCGCCGTTAGGGTGGAGCGCCGCGCTGGGCTGGGCGACGCTGACGGCATTGGGCGTGGTGGTGTGGGTCTGGTGGCAGGCTACGTTCCCTGAGCGTGGCGGCTGGTGGCCTTGGGTTGTGGGGGCCAGCGTGGCGGGAGCGTGGCATCTGGTTTGGGCTGCCCTTTCGGGCATGGAAACCGCACTCTTTGCCCTGCTGATGACGGCGTTGTTGCTTTGGGGCGGAGGCGTGCCACGCCGCTGGGGCGCACTGGGGCGCGGTGCGGTAGTGGGGCTGGCGGTTTGGCTGCGACCTGAGGCGATGCTGGCGTTGCCGGCGTTGGCGGCGGCGTGGCTGTTGCAGGGGTGCTGCCCTCCCGCAGGGGAGCCGCGGCAGCGTTGGGGGCAGTGGGCATGGCAGGTCGCGGCATTGGGCCTGGGGTTTGGCTTGTTTTTTGTGCCTTACCTGGGGTTCAATTTTTGGCTTTCAGGGCATCTTTGGCCGAATACTTTTTATGCCAAGCAGGCTGAATATGCCATCTTGCGCCAATGGCCGTTGTGGCGGCGTTTTGGGCACGTGGGCGCGCCGTTGCTGGTCGGGATGGGTGGCGTGTTGCTGTTGCCCGCGATAGCCCAGGTGATTGCTGATGTGCGTGCCCGCCGCTGGGTGTGGGTAGCCGCGCCGCTATGGGCGGCGTTGCACGTCGCGGCTTATGCAGTGCGCCTTCCGGTGGCCTATCAGCATGGGCGGTACGTGCTGCCGGTGGTGCCGGTGTTGTTGGTGTGGGGCTGGCGCGGGCTGGCGGCTTTCTGGCCCCGTTGGGAAGGCCGGTTGGCCGCGGCGTGGGCGCTTTCCCGCACCGGGGCGCTGGCCGCGGGAATAGCCGGGGGATTGTTCTTGGGGTTTGGCGCCCAGGCCTATGCCCGCGACGTGGCCTTGGTGGAGAGTGAAATGGTCACCGTGGCTCGGTGGATGCCTTCCCATTTGCCCCCAGGCACGGTGGTGGCGGCGCACGATATTGGCGCTGTGGGGTATTTTACCGACTTCCCCCTGGTCGATATGGCCGGGCTGGTGTCGCCGGAGGTGATCCCGTTCATCCGAGACGAGCGGGCTTTGTGCGCTTTCCTTGACCGGCGAGGTGTGCGCGTGTTGGTGGCTTTTCCCGATTGGTATCCGCACCTGACAGCCGGGTTGACCCCGCTGTATGCGAACCCTCAGGGCTGGGGGCCGCGCCTGGGTGGAACTCACATGACGGTGTACGCCTGGCAGGGGAGTTGTGCTATACTTTGGGCATGGCCGTGATCAAACTTTTGGTGGTAGACGACCATCCGGTCTTTCGGCGGGGGGTGCATGACGTCCTCTCGTTAGAGGAGGGGCTGGAAGTGGTGGCCGAGGCTGCCTCGGGCGAAGCCGCGCTGGAAGTGATGCGCCGCTTGCGTCCCGACGTGGCATTGGTAGACGTCAACCTGCCCGATCTCAACGGCCACGATGTGGTGCGGCGGGCACGGCAAGAAGGCTTGCCGACCCGCATTGTGCTTTTGACGGCCTACGACGATGAAGCCCAGCAGCGTCAGGCCCTGGCTGAGGGGGCGGCGGCTTATTGCAGCAAGGAAGTCCCTCCCGCCTGGCTGGCTGAAGTGATTCGGCACGTCGCGGCAGGGCGCTACGTGGTGGAAAAGCAGGTGATGGATGCCGCAGCCCGCGAGGCCTGGCTCGATGCTCAGCGCGCGATGCTGCCCCTTTCCCCTCGGGAAATGGAAGTGCTGCAATTGCTTGCCCAGGGAATGAGCAATAAAGGGATCGCGCGTGAACTGGGTATTAGCGAGCAAACGGTCAAAAACCATGTCACGGCAATTTTGCGCAAGTTAAACCTGGAAGACCGCACGCAGGCGGCCGTTTATGCTTTGCAGCATGGCTGGGTGCGGATGGCTTAACGCTTTTGGAGGAGGTTGGTCATGAATGAGTTGCCCGCCGGAGAGGCGCAACCCAAGACGGTGGCAGAGCAGCCCCAAGAGGGCTCATTTGCTGAACTGATTCGCAAAGCATTGGAAGATACGCGGCGCGAACAGCGGGAAGTTGCGTTGATGTTGGAACAAAGCCAGGCCGAAGTCAGCCGGTTGGGGCAGAAAAGCGCCTCGGTGGTGGCTTACGTGAAGCAAATGCGCGAGCGCAAGCAATGGGAAGACCTCGCTTCGGCGTGTGAAACCGCTTTGGATGCCCAGCAGCGTTATCTCATCATGCGCGGCCAGTTGGAAAAGCTGCAACAGGTGTATGAAGCATTGGGGCGCTTTGAAGAAACGTTGCTGGCGTTGCAAAAAGCCAGCGAGCAACAGCCCGCGAAGCGGCAGGGCGGCCATGAAAATTCGTTGGCTGTACTCGAAATGTTGGTGCAGGCGCAAGAGGCCGAGCGGCAGCGTCTTTCTCGCCAGATGCACGACGGCCCGGCGCAGGCGCTTTCCAACTTCATCTTGCAAACCGAAATTGCCAGCCGCCTGTTCGAGGTGGACCCCGACAGCGCACGCCAGGAATTGCAGGCTTTGAAAACGGCAGCGGCGCATACCTTTCAGCAGGTGCGCGAATTCATTTTTGAGTTACGCCCCATGATGCTCGATGACCTGGGGTTGGTACCGACCGTCAAACGGTATCTGGAAACTTTGAGCAAGCAAGGGGAAGCCCAAATTGAGGTGCGCGTCTTTGGTGAAGAGCGCCGCTATGCTGGCTATCTGGAAGTGTTCGTCTTCCGCACCATTCAAGAACTGGTTTCGACAGCGATTCACACTCGCAAGGCGACCCGTGTGACCGTGCGCCTTGACCTGGATGAGCGCCAGGTCAAGGTAGAAATGACGGACAACGGCGACCTGCTGGAGGCCGACAGCGAAGAGGCGAACGCCCCAATGGGGCTGCGCTTGCTGCGCGAGCGGGTGGAAATGCTCGGCGGCACCATGACGGTCAGCAGTGACGATGGCGAAAACCGCATCGTGTTCGAGGTGTTGGCGCCCCAGGTCAATTGAAACGGAATTGTAACCTTTTTGGTGTCCAAAATAGGCGGCCTATGGTATAATGAAAATGCCCCTTAGAGGGGCATATCCTATCGGAAAGGAGGTGAATCGCTATGTTGTTTGCTCCTAAAGAGAAAGGCCAGGGCCTGGTAGAGTATGCGTTGATTCTTGTGTTGGTGGCTATTGTTGTGATTGCTATTTTGGCCATTTTGGGCCCGGCAATCGGGAACGTGTTCAGCAACGTGGTCAGCGCGATCTAACAAGGTGTGTCTGGCCAATCGAAGCCTCGCCTCTGGCGGGGCTTTTTGCTTTTAGGGTTAGGACTTACGCGGTTGGTTGTAAAAACCCTCGTTCCTGACTTTAGGCCTGGCCGTTTGCTTCCGAGACGCTTGTTGGTACAATTGCGTCATGTCCACGC
>CAYYRG010000009.1:0-19079 GCA_964474015.1 uncultured Anaerolineaceae bacterium
TGCACAGCGCGCCGCACGCCACGCCTTTCGGGCGGGTGGACGAGGTGAAGGCGGCAAAAGAACTCATCTTGACGTGGCAGGACCGCTGATGAGCTGCCCCCCTTCGTTTCGGCGCATGGCTCAGGGCGCACAACAGGTGCGCCCTGACTTTTTGGGGCCTTGAGGGAAGGTTTTGGGCTTCCTGCTTGTGTAATTTTTTGGGGTGAGTATAATAATTCTATGGACAAAGCCCCAACGACACGCGAGCAAATTCTTGATTACCTCAGCAGCCACACGCTGGCCTCGGCCAGCGAGATGGCGGCGGCTTTGGGGGTGACGGCGGCCAACATCCGGCACCACCTGGGGTTGTTGGAAGCAAAGGGGCTGGTAACGCAGGCGGAAACGCAACGCCTGCCGCGGCGGGGGCGGCCTGCCAAGTTGTACCGTCTCACTGCTGCCGCACAGCAGCCTTTTTTGGAGCCGCTCACCCGGGCGCTGCTGGATGCGCTGCGCCGTCGGGGGGAATCGCTCGAGGTCTTGCTATGCGATGCCCTCTGTGACCACCAGGCGCCAGACGCGGCGCGCTCGCTGCGCGAGCGGTTGCAACATGCCATGCGTCGGTTGACAGCGATGCACTTTGAACCGCGCTGGGAAGCCCACCGCCACGGCCCGCGGGTGATTTTTCACCGCTGCCCTTATGCGTCGCTGGTGGCCGATTACCCCGAGCTCTGCCGTCTTGATACGATGTTGTTGGAACGCCTGCTGGGGGTGCCAGTGGTTCGGGCGGTGGAAGGCCCGACTGCGCCGTGCGAGTTCCATGTCCTGCCCTCTCGGACGGCTTCATCCCTCCGTTAGTTCCAAAGCACGGGCATAAAATGCGGCGAGCGCCTTTTTGCAGCGCGCGCCGACTTTGTGCGCCACCTCGTCGGCACAGAACTCGACGCGCGCACCGGCCTGGGTGAGCACTTCGGCGGCGTGGTGCGCGTGTTGAATAGGCACCATCTCGTCGCGTAGGCCGTGGGCGATGAAAGCCGGAACCCCTTCCAGAGGGCGGCGGGCGGCCCATGATTCCACGCCCGTGGGCAGGAAACCGGCCAACAACGCGACGGAGGCGACCCCTTGGGGGCGTTCCAGCGCGTAGGTGCCTGCTGTGGCCGCGCCCTGACTGAAGCCCATCCAGTGTTGGCTTTCCCAGCGAGCCTGCGGGAATTGCCCACGCAGCGCCGCCAACCATGCGGCCAGCCGGGCGGTGGCTGGTTGGTAACGGCTGGCATCGGGCGGCCAGCGATCGGGGAGGGACGCCACCCAACTGTATCCGCCTCGCGGCGAGGGGGCAGGCCAGGGGGCGCGAAGGGCTACCACCAGAACTTCGGGCGGAAAAATTGCGGCAAAGGGCGCCATGAAACTTTCGTCGCCCGTCCAGCCGTGGAGCAACACCGCTATGGGGCCAGTGGCTTCCCCTTGTTGCGGGCGGCGAATGCGGGCAACGCCGCCTTCCAGCGGCAGGGTTTCCCAGCGCATAGCGTCATTCGGCCACGACGACATGGTACATCTCCGCTTTGGGCGGGCGCGGGCGGAAGAACCGTCGCCACGAGAACAGGCTTTCCAGGTGCGGCAGCGTCGCGCGGGTTGATTCTTCTCCTGCCTGGATGATGAAAGTGGGGTCTTCCGGCGAAGCCAGCACGTCGACGTCGTCGACCGGCGGGTTGATGATGACTTCCGGGCGGTCGATCTGCAGGCGAAGCAGAATGTGATAGCCTAAGGAGACTTCTGCAGCCCGGATGAAGGTGTTGACGGCCTGGGTGTAGCGCAGGCGGGCGACGACGTGCTGAAAGCGCTTTAGCCGGATGGGGAGCGGCAGTTCGTCGAAGCAGGTCACCGGCCGGGGCATGATGCCTAAGGTTACGGCGACCACGGGCAGGCCGGGGGCCAGCAGCCGCGCCAGCCGTACCGGGACGTTGTCGGCCATGCCGCCGTCGACCAGCAGCCAGTCGCCCCATTTCACCGGCGGGAAGAGCCCGGGGATGGCGCTGGAAGCCAGTGCTGCTTCGACCACCGAGCCGCTGCGTAGGAAGATGGTGTCGCCGCTGAGAATGTCCACCGCGACGCTGCCGAAGGGGCGTTGCAGGTCGGTAAAGGTGCGGTTGCCTAAGGCTTCCCGCAGCATGTTTTCCACGCCTTGTAAGCCAAGGATGGAAGGGCGGTCGCCGCTGCGACGGTCGAAAATGTGCCGAGGATCGACCGATTGCAGCAGTTCGGCAATTTCATCGGGGGTATAGCCCGCGGCATACAGTGAGCCGACCAACGCCCCCGCGCTGGTGCCGCTGACCGCGGCGATTTCGTAACCTGCGGCTTCGAGCACCTTGAGCACGCCGATGTGGGCGTAGCCTTTGGTGCCTCCGCCGCCGAGAGCCAACGCGATGCGTCGTTTCATGAGGTTTCTCCGTGTGGGGAAGGTGCAGCCGAGGCCGCCATGCCGTGCCAGAGGGTCTCAACAGCCCACTGGGCGGCGGCTTTGGCCAGGGCTTCCGGGTTGGCGATGTCTTCCTGGCTGTGCAAGATGCCGTGCAGCAGCCCCAACAACATGCCGCTCAGGGGGGCTTCCAGCGGCGGCTGGCGAAGCACGCCGCTTTGCACGGCTTCTTGCAGCACTTCTTCGAACGGGCGACTGATGGTGAGCGCCAGGTCGTAGAAAGGCTTGTGTTTTTGGCGAGAGGGCTGGTGTTTCATGGCAAGCATGTCGCGCCGCAGGGCAAAAATGGAAGCCCGGCGGTTGAGCACCCACTCGGCATAGACCTGGGTCATGGCTGTGAGTTGAGCCTGCGGGTCGGGGGGGGCCGCTGCTCGGGCGGCGCGCAGGCGCTCCGCCAGGCGGTTGAGGTGCTGGCGGAGCACTTCCCAAAAGAGGGCTTCTTTGCTGGGAAAGTAGTAATACAGCGCCGCGTTGGTCACGCCGCAGGCATGGGCAATGTCGCGAATCGAGACGGCGCGATAGCCGTGTTTGAGGAAAAGGCGTTCTGCGGTTTCCAGAATGCGGGCTTTGCCCACGGGGGAATGGGAAGTTGGGGCCATGTGCTTGCCTTTGTGCTACTAAGCGTTTGGTAAGGATGCCTTTACTATAACTGCCTTGAAGGATGGCGTCAAGTGAGGTTCGCGCGGCTTTGGACATTTGGCTTGCTTCCCCGCCCTGCAAAATTGGGCGTTGAGGTATAATGAAGAGGCGTGCACAGACATCCCCTCGCAAGGAGCGAAACCATGACGGAGCGCAGAATTCGCGTCCTCATCGCGAAACCCGGCCTCGATGGCCACGACCGCGGCGCGAAGGTGGTCGCGCGTGCCTTACGTGATGCCGGGATGGAGGTCATCTATACCGGCCTGCGCCAGACGCCCGAGATGATTGCCGAGGCGGCCCTGCAGGAAGACGTCGACGTTGTCGGCCTTTCCATTCTTTCTGGCGCTCACATGGCATTGGTGCCTCGCGTGCTGGAGTTGTTGAAGCAGAACGGCCAGGAGCATGTCAGGGTGTTTGTGGGCGGCATCATCCCCGACGAAGACGTCCCGCGTTTGCTGGAGATGGGCGTTGATGCCGTTTATGGCCCCGGCACCCTCACCGACGATATCGTGAGCGATATTCGGAAGGCCGTCCTGGGTGCGGAAACGGCCAGCGCGTGAGGGAGGGCGTGGTGAGCATCGCAGAAGACGTTCTGGCTGGCAGCCGCTACGCCCTTTCGCGGGTGCTGACGCTGATCGAAAACGACACGCCGGAAGGGCAGGAAGCCCTGCGGGCGCTTTTCCCCCATACGGGTCGCGCCCATCTCATCGGTGTGACGGGCGCGCCGGGAACCGGTAAATCTTCCCTGGTCAACCGCATGGCTTATTACTATCGCCACCCGCCAGAAGGCGAGCCCAGGCGTGTGGCGATTGTGGCGGTGGACCCCTCCAGCCCCTTCACCGGCGGCGCGATCTTGGGCGACCGCATTCGGATGCGCGACCTGGCGGGCGACCCCGGCGTTTTCATCCGTTCGATGGCTTCTCGGGGCGCGTTGGGAGGGCTGGCGCGTACCACTGCCGGCGTAGTGCAGGCGCTGGACGCTGCTGGCTTCGACATCATCTTCATCGAAACCGTGGGGGCAGGCCAGGCCGAAGTGGATATTGCCCGCTTGGCCCACACCACCCTCGTGGTCGAAGCCCCCGGCCTGGGTGATGATGTTCAGGCAATCAAAGCAGGCATTCTGGAAATTGCCGATATTTTGGTGGTCAACAAAGCCGACCGCCCTGGAGCGATGGCCACCTTGCGGGCGTTGACCGAAATGCTCAAACTGGCACATCCTTCTCAAATGGCCATCATGCACCACGGGCGGCGCATGGCCGTGGCTACCGGGGTTCGCAAATCGGACGCCCCTTTGTGGATTCCACCGGTGGTCAAAACCGTGGCGATTGACAACGAGGGCATGGATACGCTGGCGCAGGCGATTGCGCGGCACCGCGCCCATCTGGAAGAGACCGGCGAGTGGCAGGTGCGCGATCGCGTGCGCCTGCAAACCGAACTGGAGAACATGCTGCGGGAAGCCCTGATGCAACGCTGGCGGTCGCACGTGGCGGAAGCCACTTACCGCCGCATTTTGGAGGCGGTTTTCACCCGGCGCCTCGCACCAACCGACGCGGTGGCGCAATTGCTTGCCGCCGATGCCAATGGGCCGCAAGGCCCGGCGATATGACCTTTCCGTAGCCTCTCCCCCGAGGGAGAGGCGGCTTTTCTTAACCTGCCTGAGAAGGCTTTTCTAAACCCTGCCGCCCGGAACGCTTTTCTATACCTGTGAGGGTTGTATGTACGGGAACATCAAACTTTTCACCGGCACATCTTTCCCCGGCCTGGCGCAACGCATTGCCGATTACCTTCACCTGCCCCTGGAAGGCATGGACATCATCGAATTCCCCAACGAAAACCTGTTTGTCAAACTGCACCACAGTGTGCGGGGGCAAGACGTCTACATCATCCAGACCACGGCCAGCCCGGTGCACCGCAATTTGATGGAACTGCTGATTATGATTCAAACCGCCCGGCTCGACTCGGCAGGGCGCATTACCGCCGTGGTGCCTTACCTGTGCTATGCCCGCTCTGACAAAAAAGACCAGCCGCGCGTGCCCATTACCGCCCGCCTGATTACCGACATGATCGAGGTGGCCGGCGCTGACCGTTACATTACCTTCGACCTGCACGCGGGGCAAATTCAGGGCTTCTTTTCCATCCCTGGCGATGTGCTCACGGCGTTCCACCTGCTGGTGGAATATCTGAGCGGCAAGGTGCCTGCCATGCACCGCCCGGTGGTGGTTACTGCCGACCTGGGCTTTGCCAAAAAAGGCCGCAACTACGCCGAGCGGCTGCACACGCCGATGGCCTTCATTGAAAAGCGCCGGGTGGGCAACGACGCCCGCGCCGAAGCCCTCACTATCATCGGTGAGGTGGAAGACCGCGACGTCATCATTGTGGATGACGAGGTGGACACCGGCGGCTCGATGGTGCAGGCCGTCAACCTGGTCAAAGCCCACGGGGCGCGGGAAGTCTATTTGGTGTTTGTCCATCCGGTCTTTTCCCACCCCGCGGTGGAGCGGCTGGCAGCCCTGCCGGTCAAGGAAATCATTACCACCGACACCATCCCCATCTCGCCGGAAAAGCGCGCCAAACTGGGCGACCGTCTCACGGTGGTTTCCATCGCGCCGTTGTTGGGCGAAGTGATTCGCCGCGCCCACGAGGGCATGAGCGTGGGCGCGCTTTTCAACGAGTAGCCCATGCCCGAATTGCCGGAAGTCGAAACCATTGCCCGCTTTCTGCGGGAAGGTAGGGCTGGGGAACGCGGCATTGTGGGGGCGATGGTGGCTGGCGTGGAGGTGTTTTGGCCCCGCACCGTCGTGACGCCCCCGCTTGAAGTGTTTCGGGAACGTCTCGAGGGAGCAATCTTGCAACGCGTAGGGCGGCGCGGCAAGTATTTGTGGATGGACTTTGCCCCCCGAGGCTTCCTGGTGGTGCACCTGCGGATGAGCGGTGACCTGGTCGTCGTGCCGCCGGAAAGCCCTCTGCCGAAACATACCCGCTGGGTGTTGCGTTTCACCGATGGGCGCCGTTTAGCCTTCGACAACCCCCGCAAGTTTGGGCGCACGTGGCTGGTGCCACGGCTGGAGACCGTGACTGGCGACCTTGGGCCTGAGCCGCTGGATGAACGACTGACCCCCGCGGCTTTCCATGCCCGTTTGCGGCGCCACCGTCGCCAGATCAAACCCCTGTTGATGACGCAAACCTTCCTCGCCGGTTTGGGCAACATCTACACCGACGAGGCGTTGCACCGTGCGGGCATCCATCCGCAAACGCGAGCGCACTGCCTCGATGCCGAAGAGGCTGCCGGCTTGCTCGCGGCGATTCGCACTGTGTTGCGCGAGGGGCTGGCGGCCAACGGCGCGAGCATCGATTGGATGTACCGCGGCGGGGGTTTTCAAAACGCTTTTCGGGTCTATCACCGCACCGGCGAGCCGTGCCTGGCCTGTGGCGCGTCCATCGAGCGCATCCTTGTCGGCCAGCGGAGCACCCACTTTTGCCCCCGTTGCCAGCCGCTCAAGACCTGTGAGGGGTGAGGAAGCGCGCGGTGAGCCAGCGGAGTGTCTGTGTTGCCCCCGTGGCTTCCCACAAAACTGCCCACGGCAGCACGGCCAGGGCATAACGCTGGAAGGCCAGCGGCAGGGTGAGCAGCAGAAACCCCCATTGGAAGGCCCCAGCCAACAAGATCAGCCGGGCGGCGTGGCCGCGCGGGGTGGTTGCGCGCACCCAGGTGAGCATTGCAGCCAGCCCAACCAGCATCAACAGCAACCGCAGAGCGGCCACGGCAAGCGGACGTGTCCAGCGCGCCCAGAGGTGGGCGTCGTAGGCGGTGATCGAGGTGGCGAGGGGGGCGCGGTATTTCCCCAGGTCAAGGTAAGCCGGAGGGGCGAGGTAGAGCTGGCCGAGAATGACCTCTAACCGCTGCACCGGTGTATCGGGTGCGTAGGCGGGCAGCACGGCCTTGAAGGCGGCGCGCTGCGTTTGGGTGACTTCCAGCCGCTCGGCGGCCATGTGGGGCAGCACGCGCCAGGGCTGCTTCCAGAGCACGGGCTGAAGCAGGAAGCCGATGAGCAGGGGGAGCGCGGCCACCCCCGCCAGGCGGCGCAGGCGAGCGCGGTGGCTGGGGGCCTCCCCTTGCCAGGCAGCCCACAAGGCCACGGGCGCTAACGCCACAGCCCAATATTTTGCCCAAATGCCCCACGCCAGGGCCAGCCCCACGCGCCAGCCCCGTGGCCGGGGGGTGGTGATTTCCCACAGCAGCCAGGCCAGGCCCAGCAGCATGGGGGCTTCCATCATCGCCCGGCGGCCATGCAGCAGCACCAACGGGTTGAGCAGAAAGAGCAGCAGCGTAAGCGTTCCTGCAGAAGTTCCCCCAAAGCGGCAGGCCGTGAGCGCCAGTAGCAGGCCCGCGAGGGTGGTGCAGAGGGTCATCACCGCGCGGGCCGCGGCCAGTTGATCGCGGGTGGGCAGCGCGCCGTGGGCAAGGTTGGTTTGCCAGTCGGCAGCCCAATCCCAATCGGCGCGCAAGGCAGGCTGGGCGTCCAGCGCCAGCCCTAAGGCGGCGAGGTAGCGCGTCAGCGGGGCATTCACCAGGCGATAATGCTGCCGCAGGTCATCCGCAGCCGTATGATAAGCCAGGCTGAGGGGTGTGTGCAGCAGCGCCGCGCCGTCGGCGCTCATGTAGAGGTAAGTGCTTTCGTCGGGGTGGAACGGCACAGCCGGGGCCGTTGCCACCGCCCAGACGGCCCAGGCGAGGGTCAGGGCCAGCAGCAGGCCCAGGCTCCGGCGTGTGCAAGGGAAGGCGTCATCGGCTTTCACGGCGAGGCAGGCGCGCCCGCGTTGGGGGTGAAGTGTAAGATCTGCCCGTGGTCGGCGTCGGCAACCCACACCCCACCGTGGCCGTCCACTGCCACGCCGCCGACCAGTCCCATGCCTTCCGGCGGCGTGCCCCACTGCCCCCACCAGCGCAGCAGCTTGCCGTCGGCGTCGAATTCCAGGACGCGATAGGCTTCAGGGTCGCCCACGAACACATGGCCGGAGGCATCGACGGCCAGGTAGGGCTTGTTGTTGAGCGACTGGCCGAACCAGCCGAAAATATCCCACTGACGCAGGGGGGTGAAGGTCAGGTCTTTCCCCACGTGGAAGACCTGCACCCGCTGGTTCCAGGTGTCGGCCACGTAGAGGTTGTCTGTGCTGTCGAAAGCCAGCCCGACGGGCTCGCTAAACTGGCCGACTTCGGCGCCTTCCGTGCCGAACTGCCCCAGCGGTTTGCCGTTGGCGTCGTACACTACAATGCGTTTGTTGCCGGTGTCGGTGACGAACACCCGTCCTTGAGAATCCACAGCGATGGCGCGCGGCCCCCAGAGCGAAAGGGGGTTGCCGTCGTTGCCGGGGTGCCCCCACATGGTGAGGAATTTGCCGTCGGCGGTGAATTTCTGGATGCGGTGGTTCCAGGTGTCGGCCACGTACACACTGCCATCGGGGCCTACGGCGACATCCCAGGGGGCGTTGAAGGTGCCAGGAGGTGCGGCTTCTTCGCCTTTGGCCAGGTCGCCGAAGCGCCCCCACACGGCCAGTACTTGCCCGTCGGGGGAGAGGTGTTGAATGCGGTGGTTGCGGGTATCGGCGATGTAAAGCGAGCCATCGGGGGCGACGGCAATGCCCCGCGGCCCCTGGAACTGCCCCGGCGCGGTGCCTGCGCTGCCGAGCACCTTGTCGGCGGCCAGCACGACTTGCTTTTTGGCGTAGGGGTCGGCTTCGGCTTGCACGGTGGGGGCCGCGCCGTAGTTCCAGATTTTCGCCACGATGTCTTTGCGAATGTACATTCGCATGCGGTCGGAAGGCTGCCAGTCGGCAAGGATGTTGGCCATGTTGACTTTGGCGGCTTCTGCGGGGTTGTCGGCAACGCCGCGCTGCAGGCGGAAGTAGAGGGTGAAATCGCGATTCAGCCAGATCTGGAAGAGGGCTTCCCGCATGGCGGGGTCGCTCAGGGCGTGGGCGATGCGCTTCCAGGTGAGGTTGAAGTAGTCCTGATTGGGCCACACCATGCGGATGTAGTCGAACTCGTCATAGGCTTTGCCGACGATGGGCTCTACTTTGCCGTAGTTGGCTGCACCTACCAGCACGATGGGCGCGTTCCGCAAGTCGCGGGTGGGCTGGCTGCCGTAGAATTTCTGGTTGGGGTAGTTGCGCAAATACCAGGTGAACGGCCAGGCGATAGCGTCGTCGTAGGCCACTTCAATGCCCAGGCCGTCGGTGGTGCGCTCGGAGATTTCCCGCACTTGCTTCATCACGATTTTCACACCCTGGGCTGAGTGGGCATACACGAGGTATTCGTTGGCCTGATCGTAGTTGTAGTAGGCGGCTTGCACGGCGGTGTGCAGGGTGAGCACGCCGAGGAAGGCGAAGAAGGTGAGCGTGAAGAGGCGCACCAGGTCGGCGGTGCGCCAGCGGGCGCTCAGGAAAGCAATGGCAAGCGCGCTGGCAACGGCTACCACCAGCCCGACCAGGAAGTTGGCCGTGGCTTCCAGTTGGGGCAAGGTGGAACCCTGGAAGGGGCGCTGCACTCCCAGCCACGCGCCTGTGGCCTGGGAGGTTGCCAGGATGAACATTGCCGCCAGCCCGATGAGCGCCCAGCCGTGACGGGCGGTGAAGTCGCGCCAGTCGGTCTGGTCGGCCAGCCGTCCCAGGAACCAGCCGGTGAGCAGAATCATGGGCAGGGTGATGTGGACGGTCAGCCAGGGCATCTTTTCGCCCGCGACGGTGTAAGCGAGCAACGAGGTGGCGCTCCAGAAAGCCAGCAAGGCGAAGACGGGCGCATGGGCGGGGGCTTCCGGAGAGGCCGTGGATGTGGCGGCAGGCTTTCCTGCTGCCTCTCGGTGCCGGAACCACCACGCCACGGCGCCTATGCTTCCCAAGGCCGGCAGATATTCGTAAATCGGCACCTGAATCAGCAGGTAGTAGTACCACGGCTGGTTGCCGCGATGTACGCCTTGCTGTTGCAGCCAGTAGCCCAATGCCCCGACCAGGCCGCTGAAAAAGCCGCTCCCGTTGGTGAACACGGTTGTTTGGAAGACGGCAAAGATGGCGTAAAAGATGCCCGCTTCCAGCAGCCAGGTTTTCGCATCCCAGGCGGTGCCTAACAAGATGGCGATGACCATCAGGGGAATCACGAAGAGTGCAGAATGGAAAATGCCAGTGGGGGAATAGTCCAGCGCGTCCCAGTGGAAAGCGGCCATGGGTAGAGGGGCGAGTTGGGGCAAAATGAGGGTCAGCAAGAGCAGCATGAGCACGAAGGAACGCTCTTGCAGCAGGGCTTTCCAGCCGTAGCCGTGCAGTACGACGCCCATCGCGGCAGCCACGGCCAGGGCGGCGACGAGCATGAGCAGCGTGCTGAGCGGGTTGCCGAAGAGCGCGTGCCCCAGGCCAGAGGAGGGCGCGCCAGGGGTGGGCTGCACCCCGCGTTGTAAGATGGCGCCGCCGATGATGGCAAAAGCCAGCGCCCCTGCCGCGACAAGCAGCGCGGTGTAGAAATAGGTGCGCTCGCCCGGACGCCGCCAGGAGGCCACGCTCAGCCGGTCTAACAGCAGCAGCCCCAGGAAAAGGAGCAACTGGGCAGTGTAGATGAAGGCGGTTTCTTTGGTGACGAAGTGCAGCGCGGTGGCCACGGTCAGCCAGGTGAGGTAGCGTGTGGCGCCGGTTTCCAGGTAGCGCAGGGTAGCCCACAACGTCAGCAGCGCGAGGGGCATGATGAGGGCTTCGTTGCGGGCATAGCGCCCGTAGTAGAGCATGTAAGGGGAAATCAGCATCAGCCCGGCGGCAATCAGCGCCCCCTTGCGCCCTAAATAACGCCGCCACATCCACACCATCGCGATGGCGAGCACGGCAGCCAGCGCGTGGGGCAGGCGGGCGGTAAAGTCGCTATCGCCGAAGAGGAAGAACGAAAGCGCAATCAGGTGGAACTGCAACGGCCCGTGCATCATTGGGTTGTGCTGGTAGCCGTTGCCTTTGTAAAGTTGCCAGGAAAAATAGGTGTGCAGGCTTTCGTCGTGGCTCATCACCCGGTCGCCCAGGTGATAGAAACGGGTGAAGGCAGCCAGCAGCACGATGAGGACGAAAATCAGCACTTCCACCCGCACTGAGAAAAGCGCCTGGAGCGGGCGGTCGAGCCAGGAGGTGTTTTCGGCGGTGGGGGAGGTTTTCTCAGGCATAGGCGGCCTCGCAAGAATCGGTGTCAGATGGCGTGGGGGAGGGCGTTGCAATGCGGCCTTCCCTCATCCCCTGGGTGCCTGTGTAGGCCAGGCGTGCTGCCGTGGGGGGCGAGGGGAAGGCCGCTGAAGGGGTACAGGGTTTAGCGGCGAGGTGGGCGTTTGTTTTTGGGGCGGCGCTTGTGTTTTGGGAAGGCACCGCGTTGCAGGGCTTCTACTTCTTCGGGGGTGAGCGGGCGCCATTCGCCCGGTTTCAGCCCCCCGAGCCGCAGCGTGCCAATGCGAATGCGCACCAGCCGCACGATGGGCAACCCCACCATGCGGCACATTTCGCGGATTTGGCGCTTCTTGCCTTCTTTGAGGATGATACGCAGCCACGCCCCCTTGCCGTGGAAGCGCTCGATCCGCACTTCTGCCGGGCGGGTGCGGGTGCCGTCTTCCAGCACCACCCCGCGGCGTAGGGCTTCCAACTGCTGGGCGTCGGGGCGGCGCGCTACCAGCACCCGATATTCTTTTTCGTGGCCGTAACGTGGGTGGGTGAGGCGGTTGGCCAGTTCCCCGTCGTTGGTCAGCAGCATCAGACCTTCGCTTTCCAGGTCCAACCTGCCCACAGGGAAAACGCGCTGGGGCACGGCTACCAGGTCGCGTACGGTTCTGCGCCCGTCGGTGCTTTCGGTGGTCGAGAGCACAAAGCGGGGCTTGTAGAGGGCGATGTAAACCTTTTCTTCGGCAGGCTGGACGCGCTGGCCATCCAGGCGGATATCGTCGCGGGCCGGGTCGGCTTTCTCGCCCAACCGGGCAATGTGGCCGTTGACGGTGACGCGGCCAGCGCGAATGAATTCTTCGCATGCCCGCCGCGAACCCAGGCCAGCACGGGCCAGGATTTTTTGCAAGCGTTCTTCAGGCATAAGGCTCCTCGGTAGGGCGCCGGGGTGTTGGGCAGGAGGCTGCTTTGACGGCCGCGCCGCTTTGCAGTGACATGCCCGCCAGGAAGTTTCAGAGCGACTAATCTTTCAGCACCGGCGCGGCGTGCTCGGGGGGTGCGGGTTCGTCTTCCAGCGGCGGCAGGGCTTCCAGCGAAGGGAGGCCGAAGGTTTCCAGGAAGAGCGCCGTAGTGCCATAGAGGATGGGGCGGCCAGGGCCTTCGCTGCGGCCTACTTCTTCGATGAGCCCTTTGTTGAGCAATGAGCGCAGCACGCCGTCGCTGCTTACGCCGCGGATGGCGTCAATTTGCGGGCGGGTGACTGGCTGGCGGTAAGCGATGATGGCTAAGGTTTCCAGAGCAGCGCGGCTGAGGCGATGGGTGGCTTCCAGCCCCAGGAAATCGGCAACCAGCGCGCCGAGTTCGGGCGCAGTGGTCAGTTGCCAGCGGTCGCGATGGCGTTGCAGCCGAATGCCGCGCGGCTGCAAGGTGCTTTCCAACTGGTGCAGCGCGGCCTCGGTTTCAGCCAGCGAAGCGCCTACCGCCTGCGCCAGCCGCCGCACCGTGACCGGCTCGGGCGCGGCAAACAGCAGGGCTTCCAGACGGGCTTCTAACGAGAGGGGTGTTTGGGCTGGGCTCATGCTATAATTTGAGGGTTGTGGGAAGGCCGCAGCATTGGCTGGCGTTGAAGGCTGTGGCGGCCTCTCAACTGCTAACGCCCGATTATACCACCCTGCCTATGAAGCCACGTTTTGCCTTTGGAGTGCTTTTCTTCGTCCTGGCCCTGTTTGGGGGCGGCTGCGCCGCGCCGCGGCGTGCCCAGGGCACGATTGCCGTCTCGGTCGTGGCTGATGGGCACACTTACAAAGTGCGCCTGCCGGCCGGCAGCACAGCGCAACAGGCGCTTGATGCGGCTGGGGTGGAACTGGGCAACCTCGACCGCACCGAGCCGCCAACTTACACCGTGCTCGGCGACGGCGCGCAGGTGCGGGTAGTGCGGGTGCAGGAAAAGTTCACCGTGCGCGAGGAAATCATCCCCTTCGAGCGGGAAGTGCTGCGCAACGAGGCGCTGCCCGAAGGGGAAACCCGCTTGATTCAGGCCGGTGAGAACGGGCGGCGGGAGGTCACCTATCGCGAAGTGTTGGAAGACGGCCAGCAGGTTTCCAACCAGGCGGTCAAGACGGTGGTGGTGAAGCAGCCGGTGCCGGAGATCGTGATGGTGGGCGTGCAAACGCCCTTCTCGCCGCAGCCTATCCCCGGCAAACTGGCGTATCTGGCGGGCGGCAACGCCTGGGTGATGGATGGCAACACCGGCGAGCGTCGTCCGGTGGTGACCACCGGCGACCTCGATGGGCGGGTGTTTGCCCTTTCGCCCAACCGCCGTTTTTTGCTCTTTACCCGCAAGAGCAAGGCGAAAGATGCGCTCAACACCCTCTGGGTGGCCGATTTGAGCACCGACCCGCCCAAGTTGACCGACCTGGGCGTGAAAAACGTCGTCCACTTTGCCGATTTTGCGCCTTACTCTTCTTACACGATTGCCTATTCCACCGTCGAGCCGCGCCCGCAAGCCCCCGGCTGGCAGGCCAATAACGACCTCTACACCCTCAGTTTTAGCACCACCGGCTGGATTTCGGGCCCGCGCCTGCGGCTGGAAGCCAACGCCGGCGGCATTTATGGCTGGTGGGGCACGACTTTTGCCTGGGCGCCGGTGGGCACACGGATGGCCTTCGCCCGCCCCGATGCTGTGGGGCTGTACGACTTCGACCCCGATGTGGGGTTGGAGAAGTTGCTTTCGATTGTCCCCTACCAGACCCGCGCCGATTGGGCCTGGGTGCCGCCCCTGGGGTGGAGCCCTGACGGGCAGGTGCTTTTTACCGTCACCCACGGCGGCACGGGCGAAGGTGAAGAAACCTCGCCGCATTTCGACCTGACGGCCTATGTGCTGCCGCTTCAGCGGGCGATCGACATGGTGCCAGATGTGGGCATGTTTGCGGCCCCCACGCCTTCGCCGTTGCAACCGGGCGGCTATCAGGTGGCTTTCTTGCAGGCCATCTTCCCCCAGAAGAGCGACATCAGCCGCTATCGTTTGGTGGTGATGGACCGAGATGGTTCGAACCGGCGGGTGTTGTTCCCCCCTGAAGGTGCTCTGGGGCTGGTGCCCCAGCCGTTGACGTGGTCGCCCGCACCGCTGGCCAACGGCCATTTTGCCCTTGCTGTGCTTTCCCAGGGTAATATCTACCTGGTCGATAGCGTTACCGGCAAGGCGCAGCAGATCACCGGCGATGGACTGACCACGGTCATCGCCTGGCGCTGAGGCCGGCCCCTAAAGCCTTTGTTCCCTTGCTCGCTCAATCCCCGATTTTTGGAGTGCTTTATGCGCATCTTAGTCACTGGCGCTGCTGGTTTTCTTGGTTCGCATCTTTGCGACCGTTTGCTGGCCGAAGGCCACGAAGTGATTGGCATGGATAATTTTCTTACGGGTGACCCGCAAAACCTGGCGCATCTCGCCGGGCATGAGCGCTTTTCGTTCATCCGGCACGATGTGACCGAGTTCATTTTCGTGCCAGGCAAGGTAGATGCGGTGTTGCATTTTGCCTCGCCTGCCAGCCCCAACCGCAAATCGCCTTATGGCTACCCTAACCTGCCTATTCAGACCCTCAAGGTGGGGGCCATGGGCACCCATCACGCCTTGGGCGTAGCCAAAGCCCACGGCGCGCGCTTTTTGATGGCTTCCACCAGTGAGGTTTACGGCGACCCTGAAGTTCACCCCCAGCCCGAAAGTTACTGGGGCAAGGTCAACCCCATTGGCGAGCGCTCGGTGTATGACGAGGCCAAGCGCTATGCTGAAGCGATGACGATGGCTTATCACCGCTTTCATGGCGTGGACACGCGCATTGTGCGCATTTTCAATACCTACGGGCCACGCATGCGTTTGGACGATGGCCGGGTGATTCCCAATTTCATCAAACAGGCTTTGCGGGGTGAGCCGCTGACCGTGTATGGCGACGGCAGCCAGACCCGCAGTTTTTGCTACGTGGATGACCTCATCGACGGCATTTACCGCCTGTTGCTTTCGGATGAGCACGAGCCGGTCAACATTGGCAACCCTGCGGAGTTTACCATTTTGGAACTCGCTGAAACGGTCAATCGCATTCTGGGGAATGCCGCTGGCGTGGTGTTCCTGCAGGAAGCCCGCGACCGCGACGACCCTCAGCGCCGCTGCCCCGATATTTCGCGCGCCCGCCGTGTGCTGGGCTGGGAACCCAAGGTTTCGCTGGAAGAGGGGCTGGCGCGCACCATCGACGATTTCCGCCGGAGGCTGGAAGCCGCATGATTTTGCAGCATCGCAAAGAGCGTCAGCGTTTTCTCAAGTTTGCCCTCGTGGGTTCGATGGGCGCGGCAGTCGATTTTGCCGTGTTCAATTTCCTCACTCAGGTCGTAGGGCTGCCGCCCCTGTTGAGCAGTGTATTTTCTTTCCTGACCGCGATGACCCACAATTTCCTCTGGCACCGCCATTGGACTTTCCCCGAATCGCGCAGCAAGCGCGCGGTGCATCAGTGGGCTCAGTTCGGTACGGTCAGTGCGGTGGGTTTGGGGATTCGTACCCTGCTGTTTTCCCTCATTCACCCGCCGTTGGTGGCTTTGATGGCGCATTTCGCGCCGCCGCTGCCTCTGACGCCCACGTTTTGGGGCAACAATCTTTCCCTTGCGGTGGTGATTCTCACCGTGATGGTATGGAATTTCTTCGCTAACCGCGTGTGGACTTACAACGACGTCGCCTTGGGCGCTTAAGCGAGGTGCGCGATGCAGGAAAGTGTTCGCTGGATTCCCATTTATACTTCGGTGCGCACGGTGGCCGGTTTTCTTGGCTACCCTTACCTTTTCAATACCAAAGGGCAGTGGATTGGCTTCGTAACGCCTGATGGCGCGGTTTATTCGGTCGAGGGAGTGTATGCCGGTTTTCTGGACCCCGACCCGCGCTTTGCCCGTATTTTGCGCCATACCGCCACGGCGCATTTGCACCCGCCAGTCGAGCCGCCCGCGCCGCCAGCCTTTGCCCCCAAAACGACCTGGACGGTGCCTCTGCCGCCACCGCCGCCCAAGCTCCCCGCGGGCACGGTGGATGTTTTGGCTTCCCAACCGCAACTGTTGCCCCCTTACAAGGAAGGTGGATGATGCAACGCCCTGATGCCAAACCCGTAAGTGCTTCCCGAGTCACGCTTTCTCAACTGATGCAACCGCAGCATGCCAATAGCGCCGGTTCGGTGCATGGGGGTTGGATTATGAAACTGGTGGATGAGGCCGGGGCACTGGCCTGTATGCGTTTTGCCAACCGCCGGGTGGTGACCGTCGCTGTTGACCAGATGATGTTCCGCCAGCCGATTTATGTCGGCAACCTGGTGACGCTGACGGCAGAAGTTTCTTATGCCGGGCGCACCTCAATGGAAGCCGAGGTGCGCGTGGTGGCAGAAAATCCCATTACCGGCGAGCAAACCCACACCAATACGGCTTATTTGGTCTATGTGGCGCTGGATGAGGAAGGTAAGCCAGCCCGAGTGCCGCGGTTGATTCCGGAAACGGAGGCTGACCGCCGCCGGATGGAACAGGCCAAAGCCCGTCAGGCTTTCCGGCTGCAGCAGCGCGCCCAGATGGAAGCCGAGTAAGGGGTGGGTTCCCCAGCCTGCTTTTTCGCCATGACTTCTGACGTTTCTCAGTATCCTGCGCCCGACGACCTCGGCGGTGAGCCCGTACGGCTGCCCGGCGGCATTCGCTCGCTGAAAGAACTGGCTGCCCTGGCTGCAGGCCGCCCGCGCGAGCCGCTGCCCGAAGAGGACGCCGGTTTTGCCGAGCCGCTGGCTTTCCCGTTTGCCGCAATTGTAGGCCAGCAGGAGATGAAACTGGGGCTGTTGTTGGCCGTCATCAACCCGGCGGTGGGCGGAGCGCTGCTCTTTGGCCCCCGCGGCACGGCGAAAACCACCGCGGCGCGCGCCCTCGCCGATCTGTTGCCCAAGGTGCCGCGCAGCCTGTGTTTCTACGGTTGCCTTCCTGAGGATATCGAGCAGGGCGGCATCGATGCCGTTTGCCCCGATTGTGCCCGCAAATATGCCGAGGGCAAACCCCTGGCGGTGATGGACCGCGTGCGGCTGGTCGAACTGCCTTTGCATGCTCCTTTGGACGACGTGTTGGGACAGCCCGACGCCCGTAACCCCCACCGCATTCGCAAGGGCATTCTCGCTTTGGCCGACCGCAACATCCTCTATGTGGACGAGGTCAACCTGCTGGAGGGCGCTGTGGCCGACGCCATTTTGGACGCTGCAGCCCAGGGACACTATACCGTGCGGCGCGGGGCGTTGGCAGCCACCTATCGGGCGCGTTTTGTGCTCATCGGCTCGATGAACCCCGAAGAAGGGGCGCTGCGCCCGCAGATTCTCGACCGCTTTGGGCTGCGCTTGTGGGTACGGGGGCTGGCCGACCCTGCCGAGCGGCTGGAAGCCTACCGGCGGGCGCGTGCCTATCGGGAACACCCGCGGCAATTCCTTGCCCGCTACGCTGAAGACACCGAGGCGCTGCGTGTCGAAATTCAGGAAGCCCGCCAGCGGTTGCCCGCGGTGGAAATCGCCGACGAAGTGGCTGCGTTGGGCCTGCAATGGATTGCCCGCCTTGGCATTCCTTCCCTGCGGGCTGAAATGGCCCTCTTCGAGGCCGCCCGGGCCCATGCGGCTGCTGACGGGCGCACCGAAGTGACGCCTGACGATTTGCGCAAAGTTGCCCCCCTGGCGTTGCGTTTCCGCCGTTCCGATTTCATGGCTTCTTATGCCCGACAGCGCGCCGAAGAGGATGCTTTTCTGACCAGGGCCATGCGAGAGGAACCCTGATCTGCCGACAATCCGCTTAGAGGAAGGATGCCATGCCGCGCGTGATTTCCGGTTTGGCGAAAGGCCGTAAACTTTACAGCGTGCCGGGCTCGGGCACCCGCCCGATTACCGACCGCGTCAAAGAGGCTTTGTTCAATATCCTGGGCACTGATATTGTCGGGGCCAGTCTGCTCGATTTGTTTGCCGGTACGGGAGGCGTGGGCATCGAGGCGCTGAGCCGCGGCGCTGATTTCGTCCGCTTTGTGGAGTGGAGTCGGCCCGCGCTGGCAACGGTGAAGAAGAACCTGCGCCATTGCGGGCTGGACGACGAGCGCGCCGAGGTGCGCTTTATGGACGCTTTTGCCCTCCTTCAGCAGCCTGCCGACCGGGCTTTCGATTACATCTACATTGCGCCGCCCCAGTATCACGGCTTGTGGGAAAAAGCTCTCCGGCTGATTGACGCGCACCCCGACTGGCTGGCTGAAGATGGCTGGGTTATTGTGCAAATTCACCCCAACGAGTATCGTGAGGTGGCCTTGGAGCACCTGGAAGCCTTCGACCAGCGGAAATACGGCAGCACGTTGTTGGTGTTTTATGCCCCAACGGAGGAAGAAGCGCGGTAGCAGTGGCTTAAACACGACGAGCCGGGCCGAAAGGCTCGGCTCGCGTGGGTCAAGATGGTTCAATCAGCCAAGGACAACCACGTCTTGGGCCTGAGGGCCCTTGGGGGTATCGACGACTTCAAACTCCACCCGCTGCCCCTCCTCCAGCGAGCGATAGCCGGTGCCGCGAATGCCGCTGTAATGCACGAACACATCGCGGCCTTCGTCGGGGGTAATGAAGCCGTAGCCTTTTGTGGCGTTAAACCACTTGACCGTGCCGGTTTGGCGCTCTGCCACCGCAGCACCTCCAGAAAGAAAATTGCTCGGCAGGCGCTGGTGGGCCTGGCACGGCCACGCCAAACTACCGCCTTGCAGGGTTACTTTAGCACAAGAGCCTCGCGCCGTCAAGCGGGTAAGGTGCTT
>CAYYRG010000010.1:0-17848 GCA_964474015.1 uncultured Anaerolineaceae bacterium
GGAGGCGCTTCGGCATGTCTCTTTCCCTCTCTTCCCCCTTCAGGTGTTTTTCCATCACGCTATCGCCCTTCCCAAAACCCTTCAGCGAAAAAGTGCTCCAGCGAAAGGTGATAGTGCCGTTGCAGCAATGCCTCATCCAAATCGTGCAACGCCAGCCACTGTTGCAAAGCACGCACTTTTTCGGCGTGCGAGAGGACTTTCCCAGGCGTTACCCCATCATCCCCACGCCCATAGCCACAAATCGGGCAGCGCTCCACCGGCAACGGATAAGTGCGCGGTGAAGGCGAAAGCACTTCCATCAGCCGGAAGCCGCAATGCGGGCACACCTCATAAGTCTTTGGCGCCTCATTCGCCCGCGAACGACGACGAGACGGAGCGATTTGCAAGAGCATCACAGACCTCTTCGCAGGGGATAAACCTACAAAAGCACGCGTAAATTATAAGCGCCTTCCCATTCATCCCGCGTAACGCTTGCATTACAATTTTCCCTCCCCCGGCAACGTTTTTGTCACGTTAAGTAGACAACTTTTTGATACAATAGTAGTATGGATAATTATCGGAGGGTCACATGGCATTGATCTTGTATGTAGAAGATGACTTCGCTAACCGGGTTCTGATTCAACGCATCCTGACCGCCGAGGGGCACCAGGTCATTGAAGCCGGCGATGCCGAAGAAGCATTGGCAGCCCTGGAAGCCCAACGCCCCGACTTGATCCTCATGGATATCAACATGCCCGAAGTCGACGGCTTCACCCTGACCAAACGCATCAAAAGCAACCCGGCCTGGAAAAACATTCCGGTCGTGGCCCTCACGGCCAATGTGATGAAAGGCGACCGGGAACGGGTGCTTCAAGCAGGCTGCGACGGCTACATTCAAAAGCCCATCGACGTCGACGCCTTGCCGCGCCAGATTGCCAGCTTCCTCCCCACCCAACCCTCATAAGGGGGGAAAGCATGACCACTGACCAAGACACCACCCCCATTTCCGACATCCAAAACCGCCGCCTGCCGGAAAACCCGGAAGAGGCCATTGTGCTCGTTGTCGAAGACAACGTCGCCAACTTCGTCCTCATTGCCCGCATGTTGGGGTATATGGGCATCCATTGTGAATGGAAGACCAGCGGCTATGAAGTCGTGGAATACGCCGACACCCTGCCACGCGTTGACCTGATTTTGATGGACATTCGCCTTCCTTACGAAGACGGCTACAGCGCCCTGCGCAAAATCCGGTCTTCTCCCACGCTGAAAGACACCCTGGTCGTCGCGGTCACTGCCGAGGCCAGCCGGGAACAAATCAACAAAGCCAAAGCCGCAGGGTTCGATGGCTTCATCGGGAAGCCCCTCGACCCTGACCGCTTTCCCGACCAGATTCGCCGTATTTTGAACGGCGAGCCCGTGTGGGAACTTTGATGCGGAGACGCCCATGAGCACACATCCTTCCGTTCCTTCTCGCACCACCACCCCCGTATTCCGAGGGCGTCTGGCGCGGCGAATGGTCTTCATCCTGGTGCCTTTAATGCTCCTCATCATGGCGCTTTTAGGGTGGTACAGCGCCAAAGAATCACAACGTGCACTCCAGGAACAAACCGCAGACCAGTTGCGCCAGGCCGAAGACAACATGAAAGGCGACATCGACAACTGGCTGCTCGCCAAAAGCGCCCGGCTGGACATGATTACCCATCGCCACGCCTTCACCCGCTCGGCCCATTTGTTGCTGACCACCTTCCACGAAGACCCCCGCTTCCCCTCCTACCAAAAAGAAGTCATCCAGGAACTCAACGACGCCAACCGCTATCAAACCTATCCCCTCTTCAATGATTTCATCATCCTTTCCCCAGAAGATGCTATTTTAGCCAGCAACCGCCCTGAATGGGAAGGGCTGCAAATCCAAAACACACCCCTTGCCAAACTCATTCATCAAATCAACGCCCCCGCTTCTCAGAAAGGGCTGGCATGGTTTACCAGATTCGTCCCCACCAAAACAGCCTTCAGCCCCGGCCCTTTTGGCAGCGTGCATTTCCTGACCTACAACTACTCCCCCCTGCCCTCTGAAAAACAACGCACTTTCCTCTTCACGGTACTTCCCTACGCCGACCGGCTCACCGGCAAGAAGATGTATATCATCGGCGTATCTGAAGAGATTGCCCTTGAAAAACGTCTTACCCAGCTGGCAGCCCGCTACCCCTCAAGCCGGGCCTACTTCTTGCTTTATGACGGCACCTTTATCAGCCTCGACCCGGCCACTCACACCCTGAAAGCCCTGAAAAACCTGCCCCCGCTGCTGCAAGAAGGTTTTGCCAACGCCGCAGAAGCGGCAGAAGGCGAAATCGAAGGCACCTACGTTTCGCCGATTACCCACGAAAGGGCATTCACGCTGACGAGCTGGGTGCCCGACCTGAACGCAGCCATGGGGCTGGAAATTCCCGCAGGAATCTTCTCCAGCCGCACCCGTTCTGTGTTGCCCGTGGTCGCGCGTGGCTTCCTGATTGCAGCCCTGGTGCTGGCACTGGTCGTCTGGCTCACGATTTCCTACATTACCCGCCCACTGCTGCAAATGGCCGACACCGCCCGCCGCTTTGCAGAAGGCGACTGGCTGCAACGCGCCCCCGTGAAACGCAACGACGAAATCGGCATGCTGGCCCACGCCTTCAACCAAATGGCCGATGAACTCAGTGAATTCTACCGTTCACTGGAAGCCCAGGTCGAAGAACGCACCGAACAACTGCGTGCAGCCTCAGAAGTGGCCGCCGTGGCCACCTCGGCTGCCGACCTTTCCGAAATCCTTCGCCGCACCGTCGAACTGATCGTCGAGCGCTTCCCCCAATACTATCACGCCTCCGTTTTCCTCATCGACGAAAATGGCTATGCCGTGCTGGAAGAATCTACCGGCGAAGTGGGGGAGCAGATGAAACGGCAAGGGCATCGGCTGAAAGTGGGCAGTCCCTCGGTCGTCGGCTGGGCAGCGGCGCACAAACAGCCCCGCGTGGCCTCCGACGTCACCGACGACCCCGTGCACTTCAAGAACCCCCTCCTGCCGGAAACCCGCTCCGAAGCAGGCATCCCCTTGCTCATCGGCAACGAAGTGCTGGGCGTGTTAGACGTGCAAAGCAAAAACCCCGAGGCCTTCGACGAGCAAAACATTGCCACCCTGCAAACCCTGGCGGGGCAACTGGCCGCCGCCATTTACAACGCACGGCTGCGCGAACGCGCTGAAATCGGCTTTGGCGAAATTCGGCTGCTGTACCAGATCAGCCGCAAACTGGCCACCTCTCAAACGGTGGACGACATCATGGCAGTGGGCAAAGAAGCACTCGGCGGCCTGCCTTTTATCAGCGCGATGTATATACGCGACGTGCGCGACGGCAGTTACCGCCTGGCCTCCGCCCACCATCCCCAGGAAGGCGACCTTTCCAACGCCCCAGAGGCGCTCAACCTCGACGGCGAAGCCCTGCGCCGCTACCTTCCACCAGGCACCCCCCTGCTGCTGCGCGACCTGCAAAGCGCTGTTGCCATGCCCGAACCGCTGGCAGCACTGGCGAAGGCTTTGGGATGCGGCTCCGCGGCCTTCCTTCCCCTTTACAATGGCGACATTTTAGAAGCCGTCTTCCTGTTAGGAGACGAAACCCCCGGCGAACTCTCCAGCCAACGAATGCAACCCTACATCACCCTGGCCGAAATTGCCGGGGCAGCCCTGCAACGCACCGTGGCGCTGGCTACCGCCCGGCGACGCTTGCAGGAATTCCAAACCTTAGTGCGTCTCTCTCAAAGCGTGGGCGAAGCCACCACTTCCGCAGAATTCTACAAAACCCTGCACGCCGAACTCCGCGCCGCCTTCGGCGACGTGGGCATCATCGTGGCGCTTTACGATTCCTTGAAGCGACGCATCGAAGTTCCCTATGCCTACGAGCAAGGGCAGGAAGAATTACTCCACATCGAGCCATTCCCACTGGGCGAAGGGCTGCTCTCGCGCGTGCTTTCCACCCGCAAAACCCTCCTGCTCACCGGCAACGTTGAGGAACGCGCGCGAGAATTGGGCGCCAAAATCGTCGGGAAGCCCGCCAAATCGTGGCTGGGCGTTCCCCTCATCACCGGCGACCAACTCATCGGCGCCCTCGTCCTTCAAGACACCGAACGCGCTTACCGCTTCGACGAAAACGACGCCGAGTTTGCGGAAGCCATTGCCAGTTCAATCGCCTTGCTTCTCAACAAAATTCAGTTGCTCCAACGCGCCGAAACCGCCCGCCAACGCGAACGGGTGTTGCTGGAAATCACCGAAACCGCAGGACGCTCTCAAACCATCCACCAGGTGCTGGAAGGGGCGTTACAGAGCCTGCAACGCTCGCTGAAAATCCGGCGCGGCATAGCCCGCCTCAACCTTGGTAGCCTGCAAGCCCAGGATGCGCCCACCGGGGAGGGGAACCATGACCGCAACTGAGCCCACCAAAACCACTGTCGGCGTCGGCGGCTTTCGCGAGCGCGTCCTCAACATCCTGTTGGGGATGGCCCTCATTGCAAGCGTGCCCATCGTAGCCGTCAACGCCAGCACCGCGGTCACAGCCGGGGCGTACGGTCTGGCAGCGGCCTATGTCGGGGCGTTCCTCTTCCTCCTTTTACTCTTCTTCCTCAAAGCCTATCCCCAACTCTACACCTGGCGGGTATGGGGGCTGATGGTCGTGATGTACGGTGTAACCACCGCGGCCTACACCATCAGTGGCGTGGTGGGCGACGGGCGCGTCTGGCTGCTGGGAACGCTGGCGATGGGCACCCTTCTTCTACCTGAGCCGCACAACTTCGTCAACCTGGTCTTCGGCATCTCCTATCACTTCGGCATGGGCTTTGCCTTCACCCACGGCTGGTTCCCTCCACCGCCCAATGAACCCCTCCTCCGCAGCAACCTGCCCGCAGCCTGGACACGCACCGGCTTCACTCTGGTTGGCGTGACCCTGACGCTGGGGGCGGCGTTAGTGCTTTACCGCCGCAGCCTGGAGAACACCCTGGAGGAAAGTGAAACCCTCAACGCCATCCTCGAAAAAGAACGGCGTCGGTTGGAAGAGCAAGGCCAAACGCTGGAACGCCGCCTGGCCCAGATTCGCACCGCCAGCGAAATCGCGCGTGTCATCACCACCATTTTAGACCCCGACGAACTGATCGAGCGCGTGGTCAACCTGGTGCGCGACCGGTTCGACCTCTACTATGTCGGCATCTTCCTGGTCGACGAGCGGGGCGAATATGCCGTGCTGCGCGCCGGCACTGGCGAAGCAGGCCGCAAAATGCTGGCCGAGGGCCACAAACTGGCCATTGGCGGGGCTTCCATGATTGGGTGGAGCATCAGCAACCGCAAACCCCGCATCGCGTTGGACGTCGGGGAAGAAGCCGTCCGCTTTGCCAACCCCCACCTGCCCCTCACCCGCACCGAACTGGCCTTGCCCCTCATCAGCCACGGCGAAGTGCTCGGCGCAATGACCGTGCAATCGGAACGCCCCCTGGCTTTCGACGAAGACGACCTCGCCGTGCTGCAAAGCATCGTCGACAACGTCGCCACCGCGTTGCACAACGCCCGCCTCTACCAGGAAGCCCAACGCGGCCTGCAAACCCTGGCAGAAACCCACCGCCGCTTCCTCGCCGAAGCATGGCAAATGTCAGCCGATACCCCCGACCAGGTAGAAATTGCCGTAGGCACGGCAGAAGAGACGCCCACCCCTGACGCCTCCACCTACACGCTCGAAGTGCCCATCTCGCTTTACGGGCAAACCTTAGGCACCATCGTGCTGGAAAACGATACGCCGTGGTCTGAAGAAGACAAAGACTTCGCCAACCAGGCCGGGGCGCAGCTGGCCCTGGCCATCGAAAACCTCTACCTGGCACGCCACGCCCAACAAAGCGCCCGAGAAAGCCGCCTCTTGAGCGACCTCTCCGAGCGGCTGGGCGCTACCCTCGACCTCAACACCATCCTCCAAACCGCCCTGCGAGAATTCCAGCAAATTCTCGACGTCACCGAAGCCGAAATCCATCTGGTCGCGCCCGAAGCGACGGAGTAGAACATGGCCTCTTCTTCTTCCCCTCTCCCTCGCACCTCACTCATGCGCCGCGTGCTCATCAGCAGCGCGGTGCTTTTGGTCGCGTTCATCGTGGCCGGGGCTGCCATCACCTATGGCAACTTCCACCTGCGTCAACTGGCAGCCCAATACACCACGATGCTGGAAGTCAAAGAAAACACTTCCAAAACCCTGATGGACCTGGCGCGCCTGGATAACGGCCTCAGCACAGCCTACCCCACCCACAACCTCCGTTTCCTTCAAGAAGAGACCTCCCTATGGATTGCCGACCTGAAGCACGACCGCGACGCCCTGCAAAAACTCAACGCGCAACTCGCCCCCAACACCCTCGCCCGCAAAAGCCTTAGCGCGGTGCTTCCCCGCCTCAACCAGGTCATCATCCTTGCCGATGGCATCCTCAGCCAGGCCCAGGTCGGCAACTGGTCTGCCGCCGATTTTCGGCGGCAGATGCTGAGCCGCCAGGAAATTGCCCTGCGCTCTGGCCTGGAGCGCGTGTACGTCCATGCCGACGAATACAACCGGCAACACACCCGAGCCCTCAGCAACACCACCCGTTTGCTGATGGGCGTGCCCATCTTCATCACCCTGCTGGGGCTGCTCTTCCTGCTGGGAGGCGTGTGGCTTTTGCGGCGGCAGGTCATCCAGCCCCTGGAAACACTAACCACCCAAATTCAGCACTTCGCCGAAGGCGATTTCAGCGTCCGCGTGCCGGTGCGGCAAGGGGATGAAATCGGACAACTGGCGCACACCTTCAACCTGATGGCCGACCGCATTCAAGAAGCCTATGCGACCCTGGCCGACAAAGTTGAAGAGCGCACGCGCGCCCTGCAACAACGCACCTCGCAATTGCAAGCCGCCACCGAAATCGGCCGCGCGGTAGCAGCCATCAACGACCTGGATACCATGCTCCAGGAAGCCGTCCGGCTGATCAGCCAGCGTTACGGCTTCTACCACGTGGCGGCCTTCCTGGCCGAAGAAAACGCCCAGCGGGTGGTCATCCGTGCAGCCTACACCCAAAACGGCGACGCGGCAAAACGCCTGCTGGCCGAGCGCATCAGCATCGCCCAGCACGACCCCAGCGTCATTGGACAGACTCTGACCACCATCCAGCCGCACACCGCTCAATTTTCGCCCGACGCGCC
This sequence comes from uncultured Anaerolineaceae bacterium, assembly GCA_964474015.1. Lineage (GTDB taxonomy): Bacteria > Chloroflexota > Anaerolineae > Anaerolineales > DRMV01 > DRMV01. The sequence continues at coordinate 7,199 of CAYYRG010000010.1, forward strand.
GCCTCGTCCTGAACTGGCCGCCACCCGCATCGAAATGGCGCTCCCCCTCAAAAGCGGCGACCGCATCTTAGGCGTGTTGGACGTCCATTCCCAACACAGCGAGCCGCTGACCCCCGAAGAAATCACCGCCTTGCAAATGGTGGCCGACCTGCTGGCTGTGGCCATCGCCAACGCCTACCTCTTGCGCGAAACACAAAGCGCGCTTGAGGCCGCCCGTCGGGCTTACGAACAACTCAGCCAGCAAGGCTGGCAGCGCTTTCTCCAAATGCAGCGCGTGTTGGGCTTCCGCCTGGAGCCCGGCGGGCAAATCCGCGCCCTTTCCAAAGCGCAAGGCCAGCGCGCGCCGGTCGCCGTCAGCAAGGAAGCCGCCCCCACCCCGCCTTCCGACGAGGGGGAAACGCTGCACGAATACCGCTTCTCTGTGGCCGCCCGCGGCCGCACGGTGGCCGTTGCCCACCTGCGCAAACCAACCCCCTGGAAACCCGCCGAGAAACGCCTGCTGAACCGCCTGGCCGACCGCTTGGGCAGCGTGCTGGAAAGCGCCCGTCTGTACGCCGAAGCCCAAAGACGCTCGGCACAACTGCAAATTGCTGCCGAAATTGCCCGCGACGCCAGCGGCACCCTCAACCTCGACGAACTGCTGCGCAAAGCCATCAACCTGGTACGCGAACGGTTCGGCTTCTACCACGCCTCGGTATTCCTGCTTGACGAAAGCGGGCAATATGCCTACGTCAAAGAGTCCACCGGCGAAGCAGGGGCCCAGCTCAAAGCCCGCCGCCACCGTCTGGCCGTGGGTTCGGCTTCCATCATCGGCCAAACGCTCGCCAAAGGCGCGCCAGTAGTGGTCAACGACGTCAGCCAAAGCGACATCCACCACTTCAATCCCCTGCTTCCCGACACACAGGCCGAAATGGGGCTCCCGCTCAAAGTGGGCAACGAACTCATCGGCGCGCTGGACATTCAGGCTGTTTACACCCACGCCTTCAGCGAAGAAGACGTGGCCGTCTTGCAAATTCTGGCCGACCAGTTAGCCATCGCCGTGGTCAACGCCCGGTTGTTCGCCGAAGCCCAAGAACACCTGGTGCAACACCGCCACCTGCATCAAATCACTGCAGCCGCCGTATCGGCCTCCTCGGTCGAGGAAGCCATCCGCAATGTGGTCGAGAGCCTGCACGCTGTCCGCCCCGATGAAGCGGTGGCCCTGCTCGTGCCGGCAGAAGACACCCCGCAAACCCTGCGCCTGGCGGCGTGGGCAGGGCACACCCTCTCCCCTGAAGCCGCCCGCCGCATTCGCATCCCGATAGGGGAAGGCGCTATCGGGCGCGCGGCCGCCGACCGGCAACCCGTGCTCATCGGCGACACCAGCACCAGCGTCAACCCCGGCACCATCTCCCCCGATACCCGCGCAGCCCTGATCGAGCCCCTCATCTACCGCGGTGAGTTGCTGGGGGTGCTCGACATGGAAAGCGCCGTCGCCAACACTTACGACGAACATGACCTGGAGCTGATCCGCACGTTGGCCAACAGCCTGGCGGCCATCCTTGCCAACATCCGCCTGCTCGAAGAAGTCCGTCGCCACTCCAATGAACTCTCGCTGCTCTACGAAATCACCGCCGCAGCGGCCTCCGAAGTCGACCTCGACAAACTGCTCAACCAGCTGGCCCACCGGCTGCAAGAGGGACTCGACCTGCTCCACTGCGGCGTCCTTCTCTTCGACCCCGATGGCAAAACCGGCACCCTGGTCGCCTCGGCATCCGCCGAAGGCGCACCCGGCGCAGGCATGGTCGGCACCAAAATTCCGCTGGACTCCGCCTCCATCCAGATTGCCCTCCACACAGGCAAGCCGGTGGTTTACCGAGATATTGCCAACGACGAACGCATTGCCGACCTCCGCCCCTTGCTGGAACAACGCGGCACGCACCAGCTCATCGTGGTACCGCTTCTCGCCCGCGACGAAATCATCGGCACATTGGGGCTGGATATTGCCGACCCCAACCGGCAAATTACCGACAACGACCTGCGCCTGTTAGAGCAAATTGCTCGCCAGATTGCCACCTCGGTAGAAGTCGCCCGTCTGTTCCAACAAGCCGTGCGCACAGCCGAGCGGGAACACACCGTCACCGAGATTACCACCAAAATCCGCGCCACCAACGACCCGCAAGCCATCCTGCAAACGGCCATCGAAGAACTTCGCAAAGCCTTGCGGGTACAACAAACCCAAATTGTTTTCCTCGACGAAGACGGAAACGCCCCTTCTGAACACGCTTAAGGAGCCCGCCAATGGCCTATACCATCGCCATTTGCAGCCAAAAAGGCGGTGTTGCCAAAACCACCACCACGCTGAGCCTGGCCGGCGCCCTTGCCGAACAGCACCAGCGGGTTTTGGCCGTTGACCTTGACCCCCAAAGCAACCTGACGTTGGGCTTTGGCTTCCAGCCCCGCCAGTTCCAACATACTTTGGCCGACGTCTTGCTCAACGCCGCCGAGGCTGCCACCGTCCTCGTTGCCACCAACATTACAGGCATCGACCTGATTCCCGCAGGCAAGCAGCTCCATCTGGCAGAACGCTACCTTCCCAGCCGACCGCGCTACCAATACATCCTCAAAAACGCCCTCCAGCCCCTTCAAGACGCCTACGACTACATTTTACTGGACTGCCCCCCCTCCCTCAGCGTACTCAGCACCAACGCCTTAGTCACAGCGTCGATGGCCTTATTACTCACCCAGGCCGAATACTTCTCAGCCTACGCGCTCAAACCCATGTTGCAGACCCTGCAAACGGTGCGGCAACGCCACAACCCCGCCCTGGTCTATCGCATTCTTCTCACCATGTTCCGCCGTCGTAACCGGGCCCACCGCATCATTCGGGCACGCCTGGAAGCCACCTTTGGCGGGGGCCTGTGCCGCACCGTCATCGAAACCGACACCAAACTGCGGGAAGCCGCCATTGCCGGCATGCCGATCACCCACTTCGCTCCCCACAGCCGCAGCGCCCTGCAATATCGCGACTTGGCCCAGGAGTTAGTTGCTTATGTCCAAAAAGAAAGCATTCGAGAAACGGCTTGACGCCCTCTTCCAAACCCTGCAAGAAGAAACCGCCGAAGCCGAAGCCCTCCACATTGCGCCCGAACAAATTCAGGGATGGGGTTGGGAAAGCGACGCGGCAGGGCGCTACCGTGCGTGCGACGATAGCGTCACCTCTCTCCTGGGCTACCCCCTTGAAGCGCTGATAGGGCAGGCCATTGACCGCTTCGCCCTCGATGCTTCCTCGCAAGAGGCTGTGCGCCGCGCCTTGCACGCGGGCGACTTCCCCGCCGAAGTGCCGGTCACCCTGCAAGACGCCCAGGGGCAGAGCCGCGCAGCCCTGTTCTACATCGTCAAACAAACGCCGGAAGGCGGCTGGCAGGGATTCGTCCGCCTCCAAACCGATGGGGGCCTCCCTGCGGAAACGCCCCCGCTCACACAACCCATGGCTGCGCTGACTCTGGGCGAAATCTTCCCCAAAGGGCTGCGCACCGACGGCCACAAAGTGCTGCCGGCAACACGTCCGTTGACGCCGGCCGGGCAGCGCGCCCTGCAAAACCGGCAACCCATCGCGCTCAGCGGCGCCGACGGTGCTGCCCTGGCCGTGCCGCTGGAAGTCCCCCCAAAAACTGCCCTGCTGGAAGCCCTCGACCCCAACCCCGGCCGCACCTGGACGCCCGATGAAGAACGCCTGGTCGAACAGGTCGCCGAACAGCTGGCCCTCGCCCTGGAAAACGCCCAGCTCTTCCAATCGGCGCAACGGCGCGCCGCCGAGTTGGAAACCCTGCACCAGATGGCCACAGCCATCAGCCGTTCGCTGAATCTCGGCGAGATTTACCACGAGGTGCTTCAACAGCTCCAAAGCCTGGTGCACGTCGACGCGGGGCTCATCACCCAACCCATCGAAGGCGACGACGAACACCTGCAGCTGGTTGCCCACTGGAACCTGCCTCCCGAACTGGTGCAGCGATTAGAACAAAACAAAATTGCCATCCATCGCAGTTGCTGTGGCCTGACCTATCAGCAGCAAGACATCGTTGTGCTCTCTGACCTCGCTCTTGGCTACGCAGGGTCCCCGGAAATCGGCATGGCGCCTCGCCAGTTCGGCTTCCATTCCTACATGGGCGCGCCCCTCATCTACCAGGACCGGGTGCTGGGCACACTCTGCCTCTTCCGTCGCACCGTCCACGAAGCAACCGAACACGAAAAACGGCTTCTGAGCACCATTGCCAACCAGGTCGCCTCTGCCGCCGCCAACGCCCGCCTCTTCCAGCAAACCAAAGAAGCCCTGGAAACCACCGAAGCCCTTTATAAAGCCACCGCGGCTTTCAACATTGCGACCACCTACCAGGACGTCTTGCGCACGCTGCACGACCACCTCGGGGAACATGTCCACACCGTCATCCTCAGCATGTTCAACCGCCCATGGGACGACGAAAACGTCCCCGAATGGGTTTACCCCCTCGGTTATCATACCAGCAGCGACATTCCACGCGACCTTCTCGAAACCCTGGCCTCCCAACGCTACGCCATCGCTGATTTCCCCACCATCCATCACATTCGCGAAGGGCTTTTCATCCCCGACACCTCTCAACGCGCCGAATGGAACGAAGCCACGCGGCAACTCTATGCCGGCCACCTGCAGGCACGCGCCATCGCTTTTGTTCCCCTGCACATCGGCAGCCGTTGGATTGGCTTCCTGAATGTTCTTTACGACCAACCCATGCCGTTCACCCCGCGCGAGCGGCAGTTCGTTCAAACCCTCACCAGCCAGGCCGGTATTGCCATCGAAAACCTGCGCGCCGTCGAAGCCATTCAACAACACACCGCAGAAACCGAGAAACTCTACCAGGCCACGGCGGCTTTCAACGCAGCGACCTCATATGAGGACGTCTTACAAGCCCTGGCTGCTGCTGTATCCCCCGACCTCCACACCGTAGCCGTGGGATTGTTTGAGCACCCCTATTCGGGAAAAGGCGACAAATTACCATCGTGGGTTCAACCATTGGCCTATTGGACCACGCTGGACATTCCCCAAGAAACGTTAGAACGCATTGCTCAGCAACGCTTTCCCATTCCACCAGATTCACTCATTTTTCAGATCGGCAAAGCGGTCTTTGTGGAAAACATTGCGGAAGAAGAACGATGGCCCGAACAAATGCGTGCACTGTACACCGATATGCTTCAAACCCGGGCCACGATATTGTTACCCTGGTATTCCGGCACGCAATGGATAGGGCTCATCAACCTTTTTTACTACCAGCCGCACTCCTTTAGCGAAGAGGAAAAACAACGCCTGCAAGCACTCATTACGCAGGCAAGTATCGCGTTAGAAAACCTTCGCTCTCTTGAAACCATCCAAAAACGCAGCGAAGAAACCGAAACCCTATACCAGATTGCAGCCCGACTCAACGAAACCGACAGCTATCAGGACATCGTGGATGCCCTCCACGACCTCACGCCCTTGGGGAACGGCGCCACAAACATCTCGCTCAACATCTTCAGCAAACCCTGGCAAGACCCCGATGACATCCCCGACTGGGTGAAAGTTCAGGCACGGTGGAGCGAACTCCCCTCCGACGCGGTACTGCCACGCTACCCGCTGGCGCAATTCCCGGCTGCCCGCTTGTTGAGCGCCTCGGAACCCTTGATCATCACCGACGTCGCAACCGATCCCCGGCTGGACGACCATTCGCGAGCACTCTACGCCCAACAATTCCGCGCCGCCAGCACGGTTTTCTTCCCCGTTGTGGCCGCAGGCCAATGGTTGGGTTACGTCAACGCCATCTACGGCCAAAAGCGCGAGTTCTCAGACGAAGAAGTCCGCCAAATTGCCGCGGCCGTTTCTCAGGCCGCCGTGGCCTACCAAAACCTGCACCGCTACGAAACCACGCAGCAATACGCGCAAGATCTGGAAACGGCAGCCCTCACAGCCAGCGAAATTGCCGCTGCCAGCCAGGACATGGAAACCCTGCTCAACCGCTCGGTGGAACTCATCCAACAGCGGTTTGGGTTCTACCATGCGTCGGTGTTCCTGATCGACGAAAGCGGCTCATACGCCGTCGTGCGGGCTTCTACAGGCAAAGCAGGCGAAGAAATGCTGCAACGCCACCATCGCCTCGCCATCGGCCATCGCTCCACCGTGGGGCAGGCCGCAGCACGCCGGGAACCGATCATCCTCAACGACGTTCTCCAAAGTGACATCCACCGCCCCAACCCCTTGCTGCCGGAAACGCGGGCCGAGGCGGCCATTCCGCTGATTGCAGGCGAGCGGCTCATCGGCGTGTTAGACGTGCAAGCCACTGAAATCAACGCCTTCACCGAAGATAGCGTGCGCATGCTCCAGCTGCTGGCCACCCAACTGGCCGTCGCCATCGAAAACGCCCAGGCCTACGAACTGGAACGCCAGGCGTTGGAAGAAATGCGGCGCGCTGACGAACTCAAGAGCCAGTTCCTTGCCAACATGAGCCACGAGTTGCGCACGCCGCTCAATTCGATCATCGGCTTCTCGCGAGTCATCCTCAAAGGCATCGACGGCCCTATCACCGACCTTCAGCAACAAGACCTCACGGCCATCTACAACGCCGGCCAGCACCTGCTTGGCCTGATCAACGACATCCTCGACCTCTCCAAAATTGAGGCCGGCAAGATGGAACTTGCCTTCGAGGAAGTGGACATCGGCGACCTGGTCAACAGCGTCATGTCCACCGCGGTGGGGCTGGTCAAAGACAAACCGGTGGAACTGGTCAAAGACATTCAGCCCGACCTGCCCATCATTCACGCCGACCCCATTCGTGTGCGGCAGGTGCTTCTCAACCTGGTTTCCAACGCGGCCAAATTCACCGAAAAAGGCCACATCAAAGTCTTCGCCCGGCTGCAAAAAGGCCCCCACGGCCTGGAAGAAGTGCTCATTGGCGTGGAAGACACCGGTCCCGGCATTTCCAAAGAAGACCAGGAAAAGCTCTTCAAGCCCTTCTCTCAGGTGGATGCTTCACTCACCCGCAAAACCGGGGGCACGGGCCTGGGGCTGTCGATTTCCCGCAACCTGGTGGAAATGCACGGCGGACGAATTTGGGTCGAATCGGAAGTCGGCAAAGGCTCCACCTTCTACTTCACCCTGCCCCTCATCCAGGCGAGCACCGCCGCAGAAGAAAACGAGCGCATCATCCTCGCCATCGACGACGATACCAACGTCATCCACCTCTACCAGCGCTACCTGACGCCGGAAGGCTACCGCGTGGTGCCGCTCACCGACCCCAACATGGCCATCGCCCGGGCTCGCGAGCTCAAGCCCATCGCCATTTTGCTGGACATCATGATGCCAGGCCGTGACGGATGGCAGGTGCTGCAAGACCTGAAAACCCATGAAGCCACCAAGCACATTCCTGTCATCATTGCCAGCATCGTTGACGAGCGCGAAAAGGGCTTCAGCCTGGGCGCCGCCGAATACCTGGTCAAGCCCATTCTGGAAGAAGACCTCAAGCGCGCCCTGGAAACCTTAGACCCCGACGGGCAAGTCAAAGAAGTGCTGGTCGTGGAAGACGACGCCTCCGACCGCTATTTGATAACCCGCCTGCTGGAAGAAATTGGCGCTTACACCATTCGCACCGCCGAAACCGGTCAGGAAGCCTTAGAACAAATTCGGGAGCGCCGCCCAGACGCCATCATTCTTGACCTGCTCCTTCCTGAAATGGATGGCTTTGCGGTCCTGGAAGCCATTCGCGGCACCACCGAATGGCAGGACATCCCGGTGGTCATTTTCACAGCCGCCGAACTGTCGGCTGGCGACCTGGCCCGTCTGCGCTCGGCTTCCCAGGCCCTGCTCAAAAAAGGCGCCCTGGGCACCGACGAACTGCTGCAACGCCTGCGCCAGGTGCTGCAAAAAGTCGGCCCCGCTGCGCCGCCCCCCGAGCAAGACGCGTAACCGTGATCTCACCAAAAACGGCGGCGCACCGCCGTTTTTGGTCTTTATGGAAATTTCACCATGAACACCGAATTCGTTACCGAATGCCTCGACTGTGGTCATCAACAACCTTTTGCCCCCCTCAATACCCGCTGCCAAAAGTGCGGCAGCGAGTGGATGGTGGCGCGCTACGATTACGACGCCCTCGCCACGACCTTGCCGGCCGTCTGGCCTTCCCGTCCTTTCGACCTCTGGCGTTATCACGAACTCCTGCCCGTCACAGCACCCCGCCCCGAAATCTCCATGGGGGAAGGCGGCACGCCTTTGCTGCCCCTCCACCGTTTGGGCATGATGCTCAAACTGCCCCACATCTACTTCAAAGACGAGCGGCAAAACCCGACATCTTCGTTCAAAGACCGCCAGGCCGCGGTGACCATCGCCGTGCTGAAAGAAGCCGGCCTGACCGAAATGGTGGTCGCCTCGACCGGCAACGTGGCGATTGCATACGCCGCCTACGCTGCACGGGCAGGCATCAAACTGTGGGCGTTCGTCACCAGCCTGGTGCCGGCAGAAAAGATGCGCGAAATTGCCATTTACGGCGCTCAGGTCATCAAAGTGGGCGGCACCTACGACGAAACCAAACAAGTCGCCGCCGAGTTTGCCCGGCAGCGCGGCCTCTACCTCGACAAGGGCGCCCGCTCGTTGCCCACGGTCGAATCGATGAAAACCCTGGCCTTCGAAATCAGCGAACAGCTCACCGATACCCTGGGCGCGCCCGGCACGGGCTTCCCCTGGCGCACCCCCGACTGGTTCGTTCAGGCAGTCAGCGGCGCGTTAGGGCCTTTGGGCGTCCAAAAAGCCTACGATGAGTTGCAACGAATGGGCTTCGTTTCCCGCGCGCCCAAAATGGCGCTCATTCAAAGCGCGGGCTGCGCCCCCATGGCCCACGCCTGGAAGCAAAACCAGCCCACCGCCGAACCCGTCCGCCTGCCGCGCACCCACATTGCCACCTTAGCCACCGGCGACCCCGGACGGGTTTACACCCTGATCTACGACGCCCTCAAAACCCACGGCGGCACCATCACCAGCGTCAGCGACGAAGAAGCCTTCCGCGCCATGCACATCCTCGCCAAAATGGAAGGGCTTTCCGTCGAACCAGCCACGGCGGTGGCCGTGGCCGGCGTCATCCGCCTGGCGCGGGAAGGCATCATCCGCCCCGATGAGGTCGTCGTCATCAACGGCACTGGCCACACCATGCCGATTGAGTCGCACATCCTCGGCAAGCGGTGGATCAAGAATGTCGACCTGCCCCACGCCGAAGCGGAAGAAACAGCGCCACCCACCGAGGGGCTGAAAGCCGCCCTTGACACCCTGGTTTCCCGCGAAATCCCCCACATCGCCATTGTCGATGACCACGAACCGGCGCGCATCTTGCTGCGTCGTGTGCTACAATCTTTGGGGGAATTCACCATCTCGGAAGCCAGCAACGGCACCGAGGCCATTGACCTGGCACGCAAGGAACACCCCGACCTCATCTTGCTTGATTTGATGATGCCGGAAACTGACGGCTTCGAGGTCATCGAAACCCTGCGCGCCGACCCCACCACCCGCAACATTCCGATCATTGCCGTCACAGCAAAAGCACTGACACCAGACGAACAACGCCGTTTGAGTGGGCAAATTGAAAAGCTCCTCCAAAAGGGGGAGTTCCTGACCGATGAGTTGCTGGACGAAATTCGGGCTTTGCTGGGGTAAACGCCCCTCTTCGAGCCGCAGCAACATGCGAGCGCAAGGTCTAATCTTATGAAACACGCGCGGCGGGGACTTCGTGCGGCGGTGCTCTCTGCCCTTTTCCTGGGGATGGCACCTATTTTCGGCAAGCAGGCGATTCTGGCAGGCTTGCCCCCCCTCGCGGTGGTGGCCTTACGCACCGTCTTCGCCGCGTTGCTCTTATTCCTCCTCATTTTGCTCTTCAAGAAGCCCTTTCTGCACATTTACTCGTTAGGGCTGATCGGCTGTTTGCTGGCCGGCGCAATCAACGGCATTGGCTCGCTTTTTTATTACAGCGCCCTCGGCAGAATCGATGCCGGCATCGGGCAACTGCTCTACTCGCTCTACCCCCTTTTCGTGGCCTTGTGGCTCTGGCTGGACAGACAGCCTCCCACCCGCCTCACCTTAGTGCGCCTGGCGCTGGCCGTGCCCGCTGTGGCGCTGCTGACCCTCGGCGGCACCCACCGCCTGGACCCCCTCGGCATGGGCATGATGCTTTTGGCCTCTGCCCTGTACGCGCTTCACATTCCGGTCAATCAGCGCGTGCTGTTCGACGTACCCGCCCCCACCGTTACGCTCTACACCCTCACGGCCATGAGCGCAGTGGTTTTCCCGGCCTTTTTGATCTTGGGGCCGGTGCAACTGCCCCACAGCGAAGCCACTTGGGGGCCGGTGATTGGCCTCACGCTGGTCACTTTCTTCTCGCGGCTCACCCTCTTCCTGGGCGTGAAACACATTGGGGGGATGCAAACCGCCCTCTTGGGGTTAGGGGAATTGCTGGTAACGCTGGCGCTTTCCCATTGGTGGCTCCACGAAAGCCTGACGCTGACCCAGTGGGCGGGCGCCGTCATCCTGGGGGTCATTTTGTTGCTGGCGGGGGTAGACAAACCGGCTGCCCCCAGCCGCTCCCATCCCGGCGGCGGATGGCTCAACTGGTTGCGGCCGCGCGGGCT
>CAYYRG010000011.1:0-17842 GCA_964474015.1 uncultured Anaerolineaceae bacterium
TAGCGTCCACGGCGGCCTGGTCGGCGGCGATTTTGTCGCCGCGCCCCATGAACCGGCCAGCGGCGATGGCCGCCGCTTCGGTCACACGCACCAGTTCCAGGGCCAGGTTTCGGGTAGATGATGTATCCAGCGGCATGACAACCTCCTCCTCTTACCGCACAAAAGTAATAAAGTAATAGGCTATCAAACCAGCCCAGAGCCAGGAATCCACACGGTCAAACGCGCCGCCGTGCCCCGGCAGCAGGTTGCCGGAATCCTTGACGCCGGCCTGGCGTTTGAACAGGCTCTCGCCCAGGTCGCCCAAGGGCGCCAGCGTGCTGATGAGGGCCCCCAGCAGCGCGCCATTGGCGGCGGTCATGCCTGCCAGGGGGTGACCCGCCAGCAAGGGGAACCCCGCCCCCAGTGCAGCCCCGGCCAACGTGCCGGCAACCACGCCGGCAAGGTAGCCTTCCCAGGTTTTCTTGGGGCTGAGGCGCGGGCTGAGTTTGCGCCTGCCCCAGGCGCGGCCGGCAAAATACGCCCCACTATCGGCCACCCAAATGGTGGTCAGCGCCAGCAACACCCACCATGCCCCATCGGCCACCTGACGCAGCGAGACCATGTAAGCGCCGATGAAACCGATATAGAGCACGCCGCTGAGGGAAACCGCGAAATCGGTGGCGCTTTGCGGCGCGCCGCGTTCATAATCGGCCATGTGATAAACCAGGGTCAACAGCACCAGCGCGGCTAACAAATGGGCATCGTAGCGGAAGCCTGCAAAGAAACGGGAGACCAGCAACACCGCAGCGCCCAGCAACATCAACCCGCGCCCCGGCCGCTGCCCCAGGGCTGCGAACAGGTTGGCGTATTCCCACACTGCCACCAGCATAAAAAAGGCGACCAGCAGAAGGTACGGCAGGCCGCCAAAGAAAATCAAGGCAATCCCAATCGGCAGAAGCAACGCCGCTACCAGCACCCGTTGTTTGAGCATGAGGTTTCCTCGTCAGCCTTCGTCGGGATCGAGCACGCGCCCAAAGCGGCGTTCACGGCGGTTGTAGTCGGCAATGGCTTCCAGCAGGTTTTCGCGCCCGAAGTCAGGCCAGAAGACCGGCGTGAAATACCATTCGGCGTAGGCCGATTGCCACAGCAGAAAGTTGCTGGTGCGGATTTCCCCAGAGGTGCGAATGACCAGATCAGGGTCAGGCGTACCGGCAGTGTAGAGCCGCTCGGCGATGGTTTCCTCGGTGATGGCATCGGCAGGAATGCCCTCACGCACGATGCGCCGCACCGCCTGCACGATTTCGTCGCGCCCGCCGTAGTTGAAGGCGACATTCAGCACCAGCCGCTGGTTGCCGCGCGTGCGCTCAATGGCTTCCTGAATTTTGGCTTGCAGTTGTGGCCGCACGCCTTCCAGTTTGCCCACATGGCGAATTTGCACGCCCTCAGCGTCCAGTTCATCGAGTTCTTTGTCGATGAACTCTTCCATGATTTCCATCAAGCCCTCGACTTCCTCACGGGGGCGGGCCCAGTTTTCGGTCGAGAAGGCATAGATGGTGAGGTAGCGGACACCGAATTCCACACACGCCCGAATGACGCGGCGCAGGTTTTCAGTGCCGGCGCGATGACCCGCCAGCCGCGGCAGGTTGCGCTGCCGCGCCCAACGCCCATTGCCGTCCATGATGATGGCAATGTGGGCGGGAATTTCCCAGGCGGGGTCGGGTTGCGAAGCCGTGGGGGGAGGAGCAGACAATCTACACCTCCATCACTTCTTTTTCTTTGCGTTCGCCCAGGGCTTCGGCTTTTTCAATGTACTCTTTGGTCAGGTCATCCAGCTGGTCTTCCGCCCGTTTGCGTTCGTCTTCGGATATCAGTTTTTCGTCTTCGAATTCCTTGAGGTCTCGCTTGACATCGCGGCGAACGTTGCGGATGGCGACGCGCGCTTCTTCGACGCGGTGATGCACCACCTTCACCAGTTCACGGCGGCGCTCTTCGGTGAGGGGCGGCAAAATCAGGCGGATGTTCTTGCCATCGTTGTTGGGGTTGATGCCCAGGTCCGATTTCTGGATGGCGCGCTCGATAGCCCGCAGGGTGGAAGGATCAAAGGGTTTGATGAGCAACTGGCGCGGCTCTGGCACACTGATGGAAGCCAGTTGCATCAACGGGGTGGGCGTGCCGTAATATTCCACTTCCAGGCGCTCCACCAGCGCGGGCGTGGCGCGGCCGGTGCGGATGCCAGCCAGGTCTTCTTCCAAAGCCCGGAGCGCACCTTGCATTCGGTGTTCGGCATCTTTGAGGGCATCTTTGATCATGGGGAACCTCCTCCGAAGGGGTGGTTGGGGGTGAAGTCACAATCAACACGCGACCGTCTTCCGTTCGCGCACATCCCGGTCAGGCTTCACCCGCGAAACGATGACACTCACCGCGTGACAGTCCAGGGAATGGCATTCGCGCTGATGGGTATTTTATCATGGGGCTCTCAGGCATCGGCGCGGGCTTGCAGAGCCGCCGCTGCCTCGTCGGACGGGGGCGCGCCCGCCACTTTACGGAACACGATGTGCCTTTCGCCAGCGTCGTCTTCCTCCACGTCGACTTCGAGCGTGTCACCGGCGGCGAACTCGCCGCTCAGCAGCCGAATGGCCAGCGGGCCTTCGACGTGCTTTTGCAAGGCGCGTTTCAGCGGGCGGGCGCCAAAATCGGGGTCGTAGCCCACTTCGGCCAGGTAGTCGCGGGCGGCGTCGGTCAGACGCACGGTCAGGTCGCGCTCGGCCAGCCGCCCGGCCACCTCACGCATTTGCAAATCCACGATCTGCCGCATTTCCTCTTTGCTCAGCGGCGAGAACATGATGATTTCGTCGATACGGTTGAGGAATTCCGGGCGGAAGGTGGCTTTGAGGGCCTTTTCGATTTTCTCCTGGGCGCGACGCTCCTCGCCGCTGGCTTCCCCTTGCAGGAAGCCCAACGAGCCTGCCCGTTTGACGAATTCGGTGCCCAGGTTCGAGGTCATGATGATGACCGTGTTGCGGAAATCGACCGTGCGCCCCTGGCCGTCGGTCAGGCGGCCATCGTCGAGGATTTGCAGCAGCGAGTTCCACACTTCGGGGTGGGCTTTTTCGATTTCGTCGAACAGAATCACGCGGTAGGGGCGGCGGCGGACGGCTTCGGTCAATTGCCCGCCTTCCTCATAGCCCACATAGCCCGGCGGCGCGCCAAACAGGCGGGAAACCGTGTGCTGTTCGCGGTATTCGCTCATATCCACCCGCACCAAGGCGTCTTCGTCGTCGAAGAGGAATTCAGCCAGCGCCTTGGCAAGTTCGGTTTTGCCCACACCCGAGGGGCCGATGAAGATGAACGAGCCGATGGGGCGGCGGGGGTCTTTCAGGCCGGAGCGGGCGCGGCGAATGGCGTCGGAGATGGCCGCGATGGCTTCATGCTGCCCGACGATGCGTTCGTGCAGCCGCTCCTCCATGTGCAACAGGCGCTCGGCCTCGGTTTCCATCATCTGGGTCACCGGAATGCCCGTCCACTGCGAAATGACCTCGGCGATATCCTCAGCATCGACCACCTCGTCGAGCTGATTTTCGGCTTCCCACGCAGCCCGCTGCTTCTGGAATTCCTCTTCGAGGCGCAGGCGTTCCATCTTCTTCATCGCGGCGCGCTCGTAGTCGCGCGCCTCCCGGGCCTGCTCTTCTTCGGCAATCAGGCGCTCGATCTCGGCCTTGCGCTCTTTGAGGTCCGGCGGCAGGGAATACAGCGCGACGCGCAGTTTGGCCGCGGCTTCGTCGATCAGATCGATGGCCTTGTCGGGCAAATGGCGGTCGGTGACATAGCGGCTGGAAAGCCGCGCTGCGGCGACCAGTGCCTCGTCGGTAAAGCGCACGCCGTGGTGGGCCTCGTAGCGGTCGCGCAGGCCGCGCAGCATTTCAATCGTATCTTCGATCGTGGGCTCTTCCACGTACACCGGCGCGAAGCGGCGCTCTAAGGCGGCATCTTTTTCGATGTATTTGTGATATTCGTCCAGGGTGGTGGCGCCAATGCACTGCAACTCGCCGCGCGCCAAGGCGGGCTTGAGCATGTTGGAGGCGTCCATAGCCCCTTGCGCTGCGCCGGCGCCGACCACGGTGTGCAATTCGTCGATGAAAAGGATGATTTCGCCTTCCGAGCGTTTGACCTCTTCGATGGCGGCTTTCAGGCGTTCTTCGAAATCGCCGCGGAAGCGAGAGCCGGCAATCATCGCGCCCAGGTCTAAGGAAACGACCCGTTTACCGGCCAGAATTTCAGGCACATCACCGTTGACGATTTTCTGCGCCAGCCCCTCGACGATGGCGGTTTTGCCCACGCCGGCTTCCCCAATGAGCACCGGGTTGTTTTTCGTGCGGCGGGAAAGCACCTGAATGACGCGCAAGATCTCGCCGTCGCGCCCGATGACCGGGTCGAGTTTGCCCTCCCGCGCCAGTTGAGTGAGGTCGCGCGAGTATTTTTCCAAAGTGCGGTAGCGGGCTTCGGCACGGCGGTCGGTCACGCGCTGGCCGCCGCGCACTTTTTGAATGGCCTCGTAAACGCGCGTTTTGGTCACCCCGGCGGCTGCCAGCAGCGTGGCCGTGGGGGTACTCCGCTCGTTGAGGATGGCCAGGAAGAGATGCTCGGTGGAAATGTACTCGTCTTGCAGGCGGTTGGCTTCCTGGTTGGCCATGTCGATAATGCGCTTGACGCGGGGCGTGATGAAAATCTGGCCTGCGCCACCGCCGAAAATGTTGGCTTTGGGCGTGGTTCGCAAAATATGATCCACCTGCTCGATCAGTTGCGCTGTATCCACATTGAGAATTTCCAGCAATTGCGGTACCACGCCGCCGGGTTGTTCCAGCAATGCCAACAGGATGTGCTCGGTATCGATTTGCGTGTGGTGGTAACGCTGAATGAGCTCCGCGGCGCGCTGGGCAACTTCTTGCGCACGCTCGGTAAAACGGTCAAAACGCATCATGGGGAAAACCTTCCTGAGAAGAGATCACGCGCTACGTGGATTATATCATCGCGCGCCGAACGACTTGCCCCACTATGCTTGCTGCACCTCCGACAAGTGACGAGCAATGACCGCGGCCAGAGCCTCTTCGTCCCAGCCAAATACCCTCTCCCCAGCAATCAAGAATGCGGGGTAATGACGCACACCGCGTAACGCCAGCCAGAAACCGCGCGGGGATTGGGCATCGGTAATTTGCACGAAAAGCGCGTCGGGAAACCGCGCGGCCAACCGCCATACCAGTGCCGACAGGCGTTCCCATTCAGCCTGAAGGTCGGCAGGATAGGCTGCCATATCTTCGGTGTGGATTTTCTCGCCCACGCCCACGTCGTCAATGAAGACCTGGCAGTGCAAGCAGTGGTTCAGGCTGCCCACCACGCGGGTCACGATTTCCACTTTCAGGCGATTGCCGGGCGCAGTCATAGCAAGGGGCTCTTTCTGTGGAGGTCAAGGGGTGGCGGTGGGTGTTGGCTGCAGGGAAGGGGTCGCCGTCGGCGTAGGGGTCAGGGTGGCGGTGTAAATCAGCGGCATCCAGCCCACACGCCCCTGGGGGTCGATGACCTCGACCCATACCAGGCCGCCCACCACGGCCAGGTGGTGGGTAATTTGCAGCGTCTCGCCTTCCCGCAGCGTAGCGATGATGGGGCCGTCGGGGGACTGACGCAGATGCACGCCGCGCCAGCGGGTGTTGGCCACCAGACCCAGCGCCGGGGTGGGCGTGGGGGTGGCCGTAGGGGTCGCGGTGGGGGTAGCCGTGGCCGTGGGGGTGGCCGTGGGGGTGGCAGTGGGCGTAGCCGTCGCGGTGGGGGTAGCCGTGGCCGTGGGGGAAGGCCCCGGCGTCGGTGTGAAGGTGGGGGTAGGCAAAATCAGCGGGCTGAGTTTGGTGTAAATTGTCTGGTCAACTACAATGGAAACCGATTGTCCCAACCGCTCGGCCAGGCGCTTTTGCAGGTCACGCACCTCTTCGTAGCGCAAAGTGCGCTGGGTGCGCACTTCCAGGTTCATGTGGAGCACACCATCTCGCTCTTCAAAGCGAATGTTCGTAAGATCAGCCCCCATGCGCTGCACTTCTTCTGCGGCCACCCGGTCGATCCAACTGGTGCGGGCGGCCTGGCGCACGAAACGGGCGCTCAAATAAGCCAGCGGCAGCAGCAACAGCAACACCAATACGCCTGAAAGCTGCAACACGCGTGGCAGGTCGCTCACCCTGCGAATCTGGAAAACCGTGGTCTCGCCAAAATCCAAGACGTAGAAAACCAGCATAGAAGCAAAAGCGATGGCAATGGCGTTGGTCAGGAAGAGCAACAACGCCCCGCCGGCGACGTCCCAGCGTCCCATGCCAATGCCGATGCCGACCACGTCCAACGGCGGCATCAAAGCGGTTGCAATCGCCACACCGGGGAGGGAAGGCGAAACCGAGGGCAGCGCCCAGGCAAAAGCCGCCGCCGCGCCGCCCGCCAGTGCAATGGCCAGGTCAATAGGGCCGGGGCGGGTGCGGGAAAGCACCTCATAGGGCAATTGCTGCAACGGTGCGAAGGGCAGCGGTCGGTTGATGAGGGTCAGCACCAACGCCGTGGCGATGGCTACCAGCGCCCCGCGCAACAACGCACTGGTGGCGTCTTTCAGCAATTGCTCGTCGCCGGTGAGCGATGACAACCCCAGCCCCAGAATAGGGGTCATCAGGGGGGCGACCAGCATAGCCCCAATCACGGTCGCACCCGAGTTGATGAGCAGCCCCAGGGTGGCAATGATGCTGGAAAGCAGCACCATCAAGAAATAGTCAAAATCGGGGTGAGAACCTTCCCGCAATTGGGCAATGACGGTGCCCCGGCGTTTGACATCCACGGCGCGCATCTGGCGCCGCCACCACCCCAACACGCGCATCCGCCGCGAAAGCCGCGGCGGCTCGGTGCTGGCCGAGGCGCCTTCTTTTTCCGGCGGGACAGGGGGGAGCGTCTCTTGTGTCATGGCCTCACATCGTGGTGTAGCGCGGGCGCAACGCAGCAACCGGCAGCACAATTTGCCCTTCGGTGGGGTCGCCCAACGCGGTCACTTCATCGGGAGATGTCGCCGCCTTCCACGCTGTCCACGCTGCCACGAGCGCGTCCAGTTCTGGCGGGGTAAACAGTCCTTCGGTGGGCAGCACACCGCTCAAAAACCGATGACGGGTAAATTCCTCGAAAATACGCAGCGGGTTGGGTAAATCCAGACCTTGTTCCTGTAACACCAACTGGCGCTGGATGCGCCCCTCCAGCGTGTTTTTACGAAACGGCAAATGCCCCAGCAAGGCGGCAAAAGCCGCATAAGGGTAAGTCTCCAGCACCTGGTGCGGGCTTTCCTCGGCAGGGTAGGGGTGATATCCCATCTGAAGCAGCTGGCTATACAAGCGAAAGCCGATACGCATCCACGAGGGGGCGCGGGCGGGGTCAGCAGGGGTAGGGAGCATCCGCAAGTTGTGGCGGCGCAAAAGGAATTCGGCCACCCGCCCTTCCTGCCAGCGGCCTGGGCGCAAAGGGGCTTCCAGGGCATCGCGGTAGGCCGGTTGTTGCAGCAAGCCCCGGCTGGGACGGATGGGGGCGGCCAGGGCCACCACGGCGCGCCGCTGCCCCCCGCAGAAGGCCACGACTTCGGCCAGATCGCCCTGCGCCAGTGCCAGCAACCGACGCCCGGCATCGAGAGCGGCATAGGTCAAAGGATGCCCCGCCAACGGCACCACGCCGATGAAACTCGCCTGGGTCAACCACATGGCAACCTCCCGTGAAGCGCACGGACGATGCCCTCAGTTTAGCGCATGTTCCGCCGCAGGTCAAACGCGCACAAAACTACACAAAAAGCCCCAGCCGCGTGTGGCCAGGGCTCGGTTTTCACCTTCGCGTTCGCGGGGCAAGGGGGTCATCCGCCGTTGCCCTCGGGCTTGTCGGGCTCACAAGGGTGCTTGGGGTCGGGGTTTTTGGGAGGCATACCCGGGGTGCCAGGGCCGTATTCGCACACCGCCTGCCAGGGCTCGTAGTGCGTGAAGAACTTGTCTTTGTAAAGTATTTTGCCGTTGCGCCACACGATGCGGGTGACAGTGACGTCGGCTCCTTGAGCAGCCCAGTCGGTTTGCTTGATTTCGCCTTTTTTCAAATCGGGGTTTTCGATGTATTTCGGCGGCGGCGGGTCAACGATGTTTTGCAAACCCGTGGTGTGCCATTCCACCTTGCGCCCGTCGGAGGTGCTGTAAAGTTTCCACGTCATGTAGCGGTATTGCGGGTAAACGTACACCTCCATCAAAATCCAGTAAGGAGTGTCGTTCTTAAACTTGAAGTCGATGACCGGGGCGTACACAGTGGCATCCAGCCCGGCGAGTTTGGGGTTGTCGGCGCCACTGGGGGTTTGCTCGTAATAGAGCACGCGGTAGGCGTGGGGGTGGCGTTCCACGATGGGGTAACCGGCGAAGAAAACCGTGCGGAACAACGTGGTGCTCACCTGGCATACCCCGCCACCCACGCCTTTCACCGTGCGGTCGCCGAAGATAATCAGCCCCTCTTCGTAGCCGGCCTCTTTGCTGATGTCGCCCAGCACCTTGGCCATGGAAAACACTTCGCCCGGGGCGACCAGGTAGCCGTGGAAGTGGCTGGCCGCCAGTTGAATGTTGTGAATGCGCGCCGCGCTGGAGCCGTAAAAATAGGTGGTGTGTTTGGCAACCAGTTCGGTGATTCCCAGTTCCCTGGCGGTGGCATGGTCACCCACGGCAGGGGGCTGGAAAGCGACCACCAGCGCCACCGAGTGTTTGCCGCTCAAGATGGCCTTGCGCAACGCCGAGAGGCTGGCTTCCACTTTGAGGGTGCGCCCCTCAACGGCGTGGCGGATGAGTTCCAGCTGGTGGGTGTCGTCATTGAAGATGAAACGGGCATTGGCTGCTTCGCGCTGCAATTGGGGCGCAAGGCGCTCCAAAAAGCCCAACAGCGGGCGGGTATTGAGGTCGATGGCAAAGTGGGCGCCATTGGCATCGCGCACCTGCGTGATCTTCAGCATGGGGGCGATGGTTTTCGGGGAAAACTTCCACGGGCCGGGGTCGCCTTTGGCCGCGCGGGGTAGGGTGATTTTCAGGGGGGCGGCCAGAATTTGCCGTAGCAGGTCAGCCTGCGGGGTAGGGTCGGCGATTTCCGGCGGCAGGGGGCGCACGGCCAACGGCAGGGTCAGGTTTTGCATTTTGGGGAAGGCTTCCCGCAGGCGGGCAAGGGTTGCGGCGCGGTCAAGGTGCGCCCCGGCGATACCCTTTTTCGCCACCACCCTGGTGCCTTCCAGGCGCAGCACCGCCTCGACGGGCGGGCGGTCAATCGAGGCCGCAATGTCGTTCAGGTAACGCAGCGCGGCAGGCTCGCTGAAGACGCCCACCGGCGGCACGTTCACCCCTTGCTGGCGGGCGCGCCAGCGCGCCGCGAGGCGTTCCCACAACCCGCCGCGTCGCCCGACGCGATAGGCTTCCTGGGCTGCGGCGTGGTTGTCGAAGGCAAAACCCAGGTTGATGGGGTTGGCCTGCCATGTCTTCTGGCCGTAGGTCAGCCTGACCTCGCCCTCAGCCGGGTAGGTGAGCACAATATCCAGCCGGGCCGTGGCTTCGTCGGGCGTCAGGCCGCCCACATCCACACCGGCCACGTGCACGCCAGGGAAAATGCGCCCCCGATAAGCCACCCCATAGCCCACCACGGCAGCCAGCACCACCACCGCAGCCAGGGCCGCGCCGAACACGCCGGCCCAGAAAGTCTGCACCAGCCAGAGGGGAAGGCGGTCTTGCCAGTTTGCGAAGGTAGTTCGCATCATCTCTACCTTGCGGTTCAGCCGTCAGGCCGCGCCGGGGGCGGGCGCGCGCCGGTCCCGGTTCACCCCTGCCTGGGCAGGCGAGCAACCGAGGCGACGCTATCTTCGGCTTGCAGGCGCATCAGGCGCACACCGCGGGCCGCGCGCCCCATCACCGAAATCTCGGCAATGCGGGTACGCAGCACAATGCCGCCAGAAGAAATCAAAGTCAGGTGGTCTTTTTCCTGCACCACGCGCGCAGCCACGATGGGGCCCACTTTTTCAATCGCTCCCGCGGCCAGGGTGCGGATGCCCTGAGTGGCGCGGTGCTTGCGGGTATATTCGCTCAGCGGAGTGCGCTTGCCATAACCCTTTTCGGTCACCACCGCCAGGAAGCCACCCGGCTCGACCACGTCCATCGAAACCACCCGGTCGCCGGGCTTGAGGCGGATGCCGGTGACGCCGGCGGCCTGCCGCCCCATCGGGCGCACTTCGTCTTCCCGGAAGCGCAACGCCTGCCCATGGGCTGTCACCAGCAGAATGTCGTCATCGCCGTGGGTCAGGCGCACCCATTCGAGGGCATCGCCTTCCCGCAGCGAAATGGCAATCAACCCCGAAGGGCGCACGGCGGCGAATTCCTGCAATGCCACTCGCTTGACCACACCCTGCCGCGTGGCCATGAAACAATACTCGGCCTGCTCAAAATCGGGCACAGCCACGGCTGCCGTGACGCGCTCGCCGGGTTCCATGTGCAGCAGGTTGATGATCGCCACCCCTTTGCCCGTGCGGCGCGCTTCGGGAATCTGATAAGCCTTGGCGGCATACACCTTGCCGCGGTCGGAGAAGAAAAGCACCGTGTGGAGGGTGCGGGCGGGGATGAGCAACACCACCTCATCGTCTTCCTTGGTGGTGTGCCCGGCCACGCCGCGTCCGCCGCGTCCCTGCGCCCGGAAGGCGCTGGTGGGCATCCGCTTGATGTAGCCCCGCTGGGTGATGGTAATCAGCACCGGCACGTCGGCGACCAGGTCTTCTTCACGGATGTCGGCGCGGGCGTCGTGGGCGATCAGGGTGCGCCGCTCGTCGCCATATTTCTCAGCCACTTCTTGCAGGTCTTCTTTGACGACCTGCAAAATTTTCTTGGGATGCGCCAGCAAGTCTTCCAGGTAGGCGATGCGCTCCTTGATCTGGCGGTGTTCGTCTTCGATTTTCTGGCGTTCCAGCGCAGCCAGGCGGCGCAGGGGCATGTCGAGGATGGCCTGCGCCTGGGCTTCGCTCAGCCGGAAGCGGCGCATCAGGCGCTCGCGGGCCTGGTCGGCATCGTCGGAAGCGCGAATAGTGGCAATGATATCGTCGAGGTGCGCCAGGGCCAGCAACAACCCTTCGAGAATGTGCGCCCGTTTGCGGGCTTTCGCCAGTTCGTATTCGCTGCGGCGGCGGATGACTTCCCGGCGGTGCTCGATGTAAACCTGCATCGCCCGTTTGAGGGAAAGCAGCCGCGGCTCGCCATTGACCAGCGCCAGCAGTTGCACGCTGAAAGTGGATTGCAGCGGGGTGTGCTTGTAAAGCTGGTTGAGCACCTTGTGCGGCTGGGCATTGCGCTTGAGTTCAATCACGATGCTCATGCCGCGGCGGTCCGACTCGTCGCGCAGGTCGGAGATCGCCTCGATGTGGCCTTCCCGCACCAGTTGGGCGATGCGGGCGATGAGCGCCGACTTATTCACCTGGTAGGGAATCTGGGTAATCACGATGCGGTGACGCCCACCTTTCATCTCTTCAATGTCGGCGCGTGCCCGCACCACGATGCGCCCCCGCCCGTTGGTATAGGCCTGGCGGATGCCCTCCGTGCCCACAATGATGCCGCCCGTGGGGAAATCAGGCCCTTTGACGAACTGCAGCAGGTCATCCACGCCGACGTCGTCTAAGGCGTCGTAGTGGTCGATGAGATAGGTCATCGCGGCAACGATTTCGCCGAGGTTGTGCGGCGGAATGTTGGTCGCCATGCCCACGGCGATGCCCGACGCGCCGTTGACCAGCAAATTAGGCATCCGGGCGGGCAGCACCACCGGCTCTTGCAGGCTGCCGTCGAAGTTGTCGATGAAATCGACGGTATCCTTGTCGATATCCACCAGCATCTCTTCGGCAATGCGGCTGAGGCGGGCTTCGGTGTAACGCATCGCCGCGGGCGAATCGCCGTCGATGCTGCCGAAGTTGCCCTGGCCGTCGACCAGGGGATAGCGCATGGAAAAATCCTGCGCCATGCGGGCCATGGCTTCGTAAACCGCCTGGTCGCCGTGGGGGTGATATTTGCCCAGCACTTCGCCCACGATGCGGGCTGATTTCTTGTAAGCCGTGTTGGCGCGCAGGCCCATGTCGTGCATGGCATAGAGAATCCGCCGCTGGACGGGTTTGAGGCCATCGCGAGCGTCTGGCAAAGCGCGCGCCACAATCACGCTCATGGCATAGTCGAGGTACGCCGAGCGCATTTCGTCGTTGATATCTACGGAAATGACGTTGCCAATGGTCATAAGCTCGTTTCCAGGGGAGGGAAAAGCCGGGAACAATACATAACAACCCGCCCGAGGCTGCGCGGGCGGGCTTCATTATTATACCACCGAGAGAAGGGAAGACCTGGCGGGGCTTTATCGCCGGACGGTGTAGGTATCGACGATGTCGCCGTCAATGGTCACAAATTGGAAGGTCAGGTGCTGCGCGTCGGCTTCCACTTTGAGCGCCCCATAACTGGCGTTGTAACGGATGACACTACCGGCTACCGGCGGTCTATCGGGAAATTCATAGCGGCTCACCCCACCCAGGCCGTTGACGATGTAAACGATGCCATCCCGCAGAATGCGCTCGTAGTCGTGGTCGTGGCCGGTGAGCACGGCAGTGGCGCCCCATTGGGCAAAAGGCCAGCGCATCCGCCTGGTGCTGCCGTGGTGACCGGAGGAGTAGGGGGGATGGTGAAAGGCGACGATTTTCCACGGCTCGGTGGCAGCGGCCAGTTGTTCCCGCAACCATTGGGCTTGTTTGCCGTCGGGCACCGCCCCGTCGGGCTCGTGGTAATCGCTGTCGAGCACGAAAATGCGCACCGGCCCGCGCGCGAACTGATAATAACGCCCGTTGCCTAAGGGGTGCAGGTAGCGGAGATAAGCATCGATCTTCCCGGTGCCCCAATCGTGGTTGCCCAGGGCGGGAAAAAAACGGCCAGCGGCAATGTCTTCCCCATAATATTGGAGCACGTTCTGCTGCATGGTGTTGACGCCGCCAACGGGGTAGTCGTTATCGCCCAGGGAGAGGATGAAATCGGGGTGCCAGGAATGCACCAGCGCGGCCACTGCCGCTTCAGCCTGGCCGCTTTTACCGAAGTCGCCGATGACGGCAAAACGCACCGTGGGGGGCGAAAAGACCGGCGCCGTGGCATAGGAAGGGGGGGCAGGCGAGGACGGCAGCGGCGTGGCCGGGACGGGGATGAAGGGCGTAGCAGTGTCTGTGGGAACGCTGGCGGCGGGCGGTGAACCTGCCGCAGGCGCAGAAGCAGGCACCGCGGCACAGGCGCCAAGCGCACCTCCCACAACAAGCACAAACAACCACATCCAGCGGCGAAAACTCACGAGCAACGCTCCTTGGGCCCGAAGGGGCACCGTGTCATCTGTCGTCTGGCCGGGCGATGTCTTTGCCCACGGTGGGGTTCCAGTTCATGTACGAGGTCAAATTGCGGTAGAAATAACCCCGCCCGCGGAAGCGCACGAATTTGAGCGGATAACGGTTGGCGCGCACGTGAATGCGGTCGCCGTCTTCCAGCGCCACAGGGTCATGCCCATCGACGCTGACGACGGCTTCGTGGGTGACGCCGACTTCCAGTGTGACCGTGCTGCCTTCGGAAAGCACCACTGCCCGGTCCACCGAAAGATGCGGCGCAACCGGCATCAGCAAAATGTTGCGCAGTTCTGGGGGCAAAATCGGCCCACCGGCGGCCAACGCATAGGCCGTCGAGCCGGTGGGGGTGGCTGCAATCAGCCCATCGGCGACATAGCGCGCCAGCAGCAGGTCGTCCACAAACGCGGTCACCTTGATGGGGCGCACATACTGACCGCGGCTGACCACCACTTCGTTGACCACGTCCCAGCGGTGCAGCATGGTTTCCCCGCGATAAAGGTGGGCTTCCAGCATCATCCGTTCTTCCAGCCAGGCTTCGCCGAGCAGCAACTGCCGCAAGGTGTTCGGCCATTCATTGCGCTCCACTTCGATGAGGAAGCCAAAGTGCCCCATGTTGATGCCGAGCACCGGCACGCCGTGAGGAGCGCACAGGTGACCGGCGCGCAGCATGGTGCCGTCGCCGCCCAGGGCAATCAGCAGGTCAGCCCGCCCGTCTTCAACCCGCTGGCGCAACTCATCTTCGTAGAGCAGCCCGGCATAAGCCTCCACCCCATGGCGCTTCAGGAAAGCCGCGACTTTGTGCCCCTCGGCCAGGGCTTCGGGCACCTGCGGGTGGGCTGCAATCACAATATGCTGAAAAGGTGAAGCGTTCGAGGGCGTCATGGCTCTCTCCTCGCAGCGTCAGGTCAGGCGCTGGTCGCAAATTTCCCGGAAGCCGCACGCCCGGCAACGGGCAGCAGAGGTGTGGGAACGTTCGGGTAGCCCGCCGCGGCGCTCTGCCCGGCGGATGTCGGCCAGCAGGTCAAGCAGGCGCTCTTCGGCTTCGAAGGTGAAGTCAATGCGAAATTCGCGGTCGTCGTAGCGCAACAGGCCGTAAGCCGGGCGAACGCCCATTTGCCGCTCGACCAGCAGGCAATAGGCCAGCACCTGGAAAACGTGGCTGTCATACGGCACAGGTGGCGCGGCTGCCGATTTGACCTCCACCGGGATCAACTGCTTCCCCTGGCGGACGAGGTAGTCGGGGCGTCCCGTCAGGCCAAGAGTGCGGTCGTAAAGGGGCTTTTCCAGTTCCTGGCGCGTGCCCACATCGCTGTAAACCACCCTTCCCGCCGGAAGCCCCAACTGCCTGCGGCGACGGGCGCTGAGCCACACCAGGAGCAACCCCAGCAACGCCAGCAGCACGGCTACGGAAAGCACAAGCACGGCTCAGCCTCCGCTCAACTGCCAGGCCCACCAGGCGGCTACGGCGACGATGGCCAGCAGCACGAATGCCCAGCCCACCAGCCGCAGCACGGTAACAAAAACCACCGCTTCGCCGTGGCGGTGGTGGTATTCGGTTCCGGCCTGCATCGCCGGGGCATTGGCCGAAGGGTGCCCCTGCCGGGCATAGCCCCAGGCACGGGCGCAATAGAGATAGGTACCGATTTCGGAAACACGAAGGGTGCGCATGGGTCAGTCAGGAGAAAGGCGGTCTTCCAGCCGACGCAGCGAACGTTCCAAAGCGTCTTGCCGCAGGCTGAGGGTGACGTCGCCGCGGGTGCGTTCCAGCAGGCTGCGGGCGATGTCGGTCAGGCGGCGCAGGCCATAGGTCACCGCATCGGGGTAATCCATCGTCACCAGCACCGCGTAGATGTCGTCCATCAACCCCAGCAAGCGTTCGGTTTCGGGGGAATAGCCATGACGCAGCAAATCGAGGGTGCGGCGGCGCAGTTCACCCACAGCCTCGGCCAGCCCCCGGACGTAAGCCGAAGCCGGGATGCCCAGGTCGTCGGGCGTGGGCAGGTCACCGCCGTTGACCAGGGCATGGACGATGCTGGCTTCGGCGAATTCCTTGAGGGCGTCCTGGGTGTAGCCAGCGAAGTAGAGGTCGGGGAAGGCTGCCAGGTCGCGGCGCAAGGCGTCTGCCAGGGCGCGAGCGGTTGCCAGCCGCTCTCCAGCCTGAGCATGATCGTCGCGATGGACAGCGCGAATGGCGTGCGCGCAGGCGCGCACCAGTTGCCGTGCCTGGCTCAGCGCGCGGTCTCGGGCGTGGGTACGGGCCTCCAAATCACGGTGCAAAGCGTCGGCAATGATTTCCAGCGTGGGCACAGCGGGTCACTCCTTGAAGCGATGCGCGTCGTGGTCAGGCCGGGCCACCGGGCGGCGTTCCCGCACACGCGCCCTGCCGGGGGGCGTTCCATGCCCGGTTTGGCTTGCCCGCGCAGTGGTTAGAAGGGGATTTCGTCTTCTTCGGCGGGCAGATCGTCCACTGGGGCGGCGTTGCCCATCGCCCGCGCTGCGCTTTCGGTTTCCTCGCGGCTGCTGAGGAAACGCACGGTAAGGGCATGCACCTCGAAAGATGCGGCTGCCGAGCCGTCTTGTCGCGTCCAGATGCGGGGGCCGCCAGTATTGGGGTCGGCAATCAACCGCCCTTCAACCAGCACCCGCGACCCTTTGCGCAGGTATTGGTTGGTGGTCTCGGCCTGCTTGCCCCATGCCGAGACACGGAACCAGATAGTTTCCTTGATTTGCTCGCCATTGGCGTTCGTGTAGACGCGGTTGGTCGCCACCGAAAAGTTGGTGACCGGTGTACCACTGGGGGTGTAGCGTATCTCGGGGTCGCGCCCCAGGTTGCCGACGATAATGATGCGGTGAAACATGACATCCTCCTTTCGAACGAAAAGCGGTCGGGAAAAATTGTACCACGTGGGGGCTATTTCTTTCGCCAGCGCGCCAGACGCTCGGCGATTTCCCGCTCGTAGCCCTGGTCGGAAGGCCGGTAGAAGCGCGCCCCCTGAAGTTCATCGGGCAGGTATTGCTGGCGCACGAAATGGCCGGGCGCATTGTGAGGGTAGCGGTATCCCCGCCCGTGGCCGGTGGCTTTGGCGTCGCGGCTGGGGTCTTTCAGGTGCCGCGGGACTTCGTCGGGGTTGGCGCTCTGGCGCACGGCGTCACGGGCTGCGAAGTAGGCTTTGGTGCTGTTGGATTTGGGCGCGGTGGCGAGGTAAAGGGTGGCTTCTGCCAGGTGATAGGCACCTTCGGGCAGCCCCACCCACTCGAAGGCCTGCGCGGCTGCGGAAGCCACCACCAGGGCTTGCGGGTCGGCCAGGCCGATGTCTTCCGCGGCCAGAATCAGCAGCCGCCGCAGGATGAAGCGGGGGTCTTCGCCGGCTTCCACCATTTTGGCCAGCCAGTAGAGCGCAGCGTCGGGGTCAGAGCCGCGCACCGACTTGATGAACGCGGAGATAGTGTCGTAATGGGCGTCGCCGTCTTTGTCATAGAGTACGGCGCGCTGCTGGATGGCTTCCTGGGCGGCTTCCAGGGAAACCACGATGCGCCCCGTCGCGTCGGGCGGGGTGCTTTCCACGGCAAGTTCCAGGGCATTGAGCGCACTGCGGGCGTCGCCGCGGGCGGCCTGGGTGAGGAATTCCAGCGCCTCGGGAGCGAGCACCACCTTGCGGCTTCCGTAGCCGCGCTCGGGGTCGGTGAGTGCAGTCTCGAGGATGCGGCGGATGTGGTGCGGCTCCAGCGGGTGCAGTTGGAAGACGCGCGAGCGGGAAACCAGCGCCGCGATGACCTCGAAATAGGGGTTTTCGGTAGTCGCGCCGATGAGGGTGATGGTGCCGTTTTCCACGTGGGGCAGCAGGGCGTCTTGCTGGGCTTTGTTCCAGCGGTGGACTTCGTCGATGAACAACACGGTGCGCTGGCGGTGGTATTTGCGGCGTTCCCGCGCTTCGGCGATGATTTTGCGTAAATCGGCCTTGCCGGCCAGCACGGCGGAAAGGGTGACGAAGTGGCCGCGGGTGTGGCGGGCGATCAGGCGGGCTAAGGTGGTTTTGCCGCAACCCGGCGGCCCCCAGAGGATGATGGACGAAAACAGCCGGTCGGCTTCGATGGCGCGGCGCAGGATTTTCCCCCGCCCTAAGATGTGCTCCTGCCCCACAAATTCGTCTAAGGTGCGGGGGCGCATCCGCTCGGCGAGGGGCTGGCTGGCGGTGTCGTGTTCCAGGGCATGGTCGAAGAGGTCGGTCATGTTTTCATTGTAGCACGGGTTGCCGCGAAAAGCGCTGTTGGCTGGCGCCATGCAGAAGCAGAAAGCAAAACGGGCAGGCGTTGGCAAGCCTGCCCGTTGAATGGCGCTCCAAGGGGGGCTCTAAAACCCTTCCAGTTTGCTGAAATCGGCCACGCCGTTGGCTAAGGCGGCGATGCGTT
>CAYYRG010000012.1:0-16877 GCA_964474015.1 uncultured Anaerolineaceae bacterium
GCGTAACTTCCACAACCGCATACCACAACCTTCGGGGCAGGGTGAGCAGCCACGGCTGCAATTCCCGACCGGCGGTGAAAGCCCGCGAGCGCCGCCTGACGGTGCAGACCCGGTGCAATTCCGGGGCCGACGGTAAAGTCCGGATGGGAGAAGGTTGGCCGGCACGTTGCACTGCCGTGCAAGGTGCTGGTTTGCGTGCTTCTGGCGCGCCCCGTGCCCCGAAAACGCGTTGGCCGTTTTCGGGGATTTTCGTTCTGCGGTGGTGCGCGCCCGCGGCACGTGCCTCTCCCGCCCCGTCGCCACGGGGCGTTTGTTTTTCCCCGCCCCTTACGAGGATGCCCCCATGAACCTGGCCCACACCCGCCGCATGGTCTTCCGCACCGCCCGCCGTAGCCACCGCCGCGTGCGCCATACGCTCCTTTCCGTGGCTGTGGCGCTGCTGCTGTGGTGGGGGCTGGTGCGCTTGCTCAACCTGCCGGAATTCCTCCTGCCCACCCCCTGGGAGGTCGCCACGCGCGGCTGGCAAGCCCTCGCAGACGGCACATTGCTCCACCACACCTGGATCACCCTCCAAGAGGTGCTTTCCGGCCTGGCCCTGGGCGCCGGCAGCGCCACGCTGTTGGGCTACGCGCTGGCAAAATCGCGCACCTTAGAACGCCTGCTGGCGCCTTACCTGGTGGCAAGCCAATCGGTGCCCATCGTTGCCATCGCCCCCCTGCTCATCATCTGGTTTGGCACCGGCCTGCTGGCCAAGACGCTGATTTGCGCGCTCATCGTGTTCTTCCCTGTGCTGGTGAACACCGTGGTAGGCATTCGCAGCGTGCCCGAAGAGCTGCGTGACCTGCTCCACTCGTTGGATGCGACCCCGTGGCAGGTCATCCGCTATCTGGAAATCCCCGCGGCCATGCCGGTGTTTCTGGGTGGGCTGCGCATCGGGGCCACGCTGTCGGTCATTGGCGCGGTGGTTGGCGAATTCGTCGCTGCCGACAGCGGCCTGGGCTTCCTCATCAACCTGGCGCGGGGGCGGTACGACACCCCCCTGGTTTTCGTTGCCGTTTTCACCCTCATCGCGCTTGCCCTGGCGCTCTACGGAGGCGTCCTTGCGCTGGAACGCCGCTTTCTGGCCTGGCAAGCCCCCGCCGGGAAACCTCGCCGCTATTGAGCATCGCAGCGGTACTCCCTTCCCATCCCCGGCGGGTTCACGAGTTCTCAAATCTCTTCTCGGAGGTACTTTACCCATGAAACGCATCATCACCGCCTTAGTCCTCTTGTTCGCAGTGGCCTTGCCCCTTGCCGCCTGCGGCCAAGCCGGGCAAAAACAGGCCGCCACACCCACTGCCCAACCACTGGTACACATTCGGCTGCCAATGGGCTACATTCCCAACATTCAATACGCGCCTTTCTACGTTGCCAAAGAAAAAGGCTACTACCGAGAGGCTGGTTTCGATGTGGACTTCGACTACAGCTTCGAAACCGATGGTGTGGCCCTGGTCGGGGCGAATAAACTGCCCTTTGCCATCGTTTCGGGTGAACAGGTGCTCATGGGACGCGACAAGGGGCTGCCGTTAGTCTATGTAATGGCCTGGTGGCAGAAATACCCCGTCGTGGTGATTGCCGACGCCAAACTTGGCTTGAAAACTCCCGCCGACCTCAAGGGCAAACGCATTGGCCTGCCAGGGTTGTTTGGCGCCAACTATATCGGCCTGGTCGCCCTGCTGCACGAATTTGGCCTCACCCCCCACGACGTCACCCTCGATTCCATCGGCTTCAACCAGGTCGAGGCCTTTGCCAGCGGCAAAGAGCCCATCGTGGTCGGTTACGTCACCAACGAGCCCATCCAGTTGAAAGCCCAAGGGTTCGACATTACCACCTTCCCGGTGGCCGACTATGTCGATCTGGCTTCCAACGGCATCATCACCAACGAAACGCTAATCAAAAAGAACCCCGAGATGGTGCACCGCTTCGTACGCGCTACCCTGCGCGGCCTCAACTACACCATCCACTACCCCGATGAGGCTTACGAAATCGCTACCAAGTACGTCGAAGGGTTGGATAAAGCCGACCGAGATGTGCAAATGCAAATTCTGGCCACCGCAATCGCCTATTGGAAAGGCGACCCTCTTGGCTATACGAACCCCAAGGCCTGGCAAAAAATGCAAGAGGTCTTGTTGCAAATGGGGTTGATTTCCAAACCCCAGGACCTGCAAGGCGCTTACACCAACGAATTTCTCAAGCCCTGACTCTGCTCCGTGCCCGTGCGTCCTTACCGGCGCACGGGCTTTTCCCCTCCTATGAACACAACACTCCCCTTAGTGCATGTCCACCACCTCGGCGTGGTCTTTCCCACCGAAGACGGGGTGGGGCTGGAAGCCATCCGCGACCTTTCTTTCGAGGTTCAACCGCAGGAATTCCTCGCAGTGGTCGGCCCTTCAGGGTGCGGCAAAAGCACCCTGCTACGGGTGTTGGCCGGGCTGCTGGAAGCCACCCGCGGCGAAGTCACTTTCCCTGCCCACCCGCAGGGCAAACCGCAAGTGGGGCTGGTGTTTCAAAAGGCCAACCTGATGCCGTGGCGCAGCGTGCTGCGCAACATCACCCTGCCGTTGGAACTGCACGGCGTGCCGCGACGGGAAGCCGAGGCGCGTGCCCAGGCCATGATTGCGCTCATGGGGCTGGAAGGCTTTGCCGACGCCCTGCCGCGCGACCTTTCGGGGGGGATGGCGCAGCGGGTGGCGCTGGCACGGGCGCTCATCCACCGCCCCGACCTGCTGCTGCTCGACGAGCCCTTCACGGCCCTCGACGCCCTCACCCGCGAGCGCCTGTGGGAAGAGTTGCTACGCATCTGGCAGCACGAGCGCACCACCGTGGTCATGGTCACCCACTCGGTCACCGAAGCCCTGCTGCTGGCCGACCGCGTGCTGGTGCTCACCGACCGTCCGGCGCGCCTGCAAATGGACCTGCGGGTTGACCTTCCCCGGCCGCGCAGCGCCGACCTGCGCTATACACCCCATTTTGGCCGCCTGGCCCGCCGCCTGCGAGAAGCCCTGGGCGCCTGCCCAAAAAGTTGCGGTAAAATAAAGCCGCAACCTCACCCCCGGAGGCTTCCATGACCCGAAAACGCACCGCCCCCGCCCTGCTGATAGCCCTCTTGCTGACCTTGCTGGCCGTCGGGGGCGCCCAAGCCGCCGCCCCGCACTTTGCCATCCTCAAAGTGTCCCTCTGGCCGGAATATGACAAGCCCAACGTGCTGGTCATGTATGACATCACCCTGCCCGGCGACGCCACCCTGCCGCTGCCGTTAGACGTCCGCATCCCCGCGCGCGCCGGGGAGCCGTTGGCCGTGGCTTACCAGCAACCCAACGGCAATCTGGTCAACGCCGAATACACCTACAGCGCCGACGCACAATGGGGCACCATCCATCTTAAAGCCATGATGCCCAACGTCCACATCGAATATTACGACCCGGCGCTCAAGAAAGACGGCAACCACAGGGAATTCACCTTCCACTGGCCGGGCGGCGCGAAAATCGACGCGCTGCTGCTGGTGGTGCAACAACCGGCCACCGCCAAAGACATCAAAATCACTCCCACGATGGGCACCGGCGAAGTTGCCGCCGATGGGCTGACCTACTACCACGCCCAGCTGGGCGCGCTGCGCAGTGATCAGACCTTCGACCTGACCATTGCCTACACCAAAGACGACGATACCCTGAGCGTGGAAGCCCTGCACGCCAACAACAACAACGCCGGTATGCCGCCGACCGCGGTGCCCGTGGCCGGCGAAACCACCTGGCAACGGATGATGCCCTGGGCCATTACCCTCTTGGGGCTCATCCTGATTGTGGTCGGGCTGGGATGGTACTGGTTCAGCACCCACACCGTGCCCGAAACGCCGCGCCGTCGCCAGCGTTCCCGACGCCCGCTTCCCCCCGAAGCCCTGGCCGCAGACATGGACACCACCCCCGGCAAAGTACGCTATTGCCCCCAGTGCGGCGCACGCGCCCACCCCGGCGACAAATTCTGCCGCGTGTGCGGCACCCCCTTGCGTTAGCCCCCCACAAAACTCGCATTGGCCTCTGCGACCCTGGCCGCAGGGGCTTTTTCATCCCACCTTAATGGCTGTGTGTCAAAATGAAAGCGGCCAACCCATCCCTCTGCATTCCGGGAGCGTGTCATGAGCAATCGCAACAAATTCCTGATTGGAGCGCTTTTCATCGCCGCCGCGGTGGTGTATCTCATCTTCTCGGCAACCAAGGCCAGCGCTCAATACTTCCTCACAGTCAACGAACTTCTGGCCCGCAAGAGTGAGTTCGTGGGCAAGAACGTCCGCATTTCTGGTGCTGTGATCGGGAAAACCATCCACTACGACCCGCAAACGCTGGAACTGCGCTTCACCATTGCCCACGTGCCGGGCGACAACAAGGTCGTCGAAGAAGAAGGCGGCCTGGCAAAAGTGCTGCACGAAGCCGTGACCGACCCCAACCGCGCCCACCTGGACGTGGTGTATCACGGGCCGCGCCCCGATATGCTGAAAGACGAAGCCCAGGCCATCATCACCGGCCACCTCGGCGCCGACGGCGTGTTCTACGCCGACGAGTTGCTGCTCAAGTGCCCCTCGCACTACGAAGACGCCGTGCCCGACCAGGCGCAAGGCAACAACAACTAACAACCTCCCTCTTTCCCCTGCACCCCCTCAGGAGGCGCCATGCTTGCTCATATTGGTTACGGCGCGTTGCTGCTTTCCTTCCTCTTCAGCCTGTATGCCATCGGAGCCGCCTTCTATGGGGCACAGCGCGGCAGGCCCGACTGGCTGGAAAGCGCCCGCCGCGCTGTGCTCGTCGTGTGGCCCTTGCTCACCCTGTCCGCGGTGAGCATCGTCGCTTTGTTGCTGACCAATCAGTTCCAGATCGAATATGTGGCTTCGGTCACCAGCCGCGAAATGCCAGTCTATCTCAAAATCACGGCCTTGTGGGGCGGTCAGGCCGGGTCGTTGATTTTCTGGTCGTGGCTGATGGCGACGTTCACCTTCGTGCTTATGCTGCGGTCGTGGAAACGTGACCGCGAATTCCTCCCCTGGGTCATCATCGTGACGATGGTGACCTTGGCCTTTTTCCTCGGCTTGAGCCTGTTCGTCGAAAACCCCTTCGCCCGGTTGTGGGCCACCTTAGACGGCCACACGGTCAAAGCCATGTTCCGCCCTGCGGGTGCCATGCCCTTCACCCCGCAAGACGGCAACGGCCTCAACCCCTTGCTGCGGCATCCGGGCATGATTTTGCACCCGCCCTTCCTCTATGCGGGCTTTGTGGCTTTCGTCATCCCTTACGCCTTCGCGATGGCCTCACTCATCACCGGCCGCACCGATGCCCGCTGGATTCGCATCACCCGCCGCTGGAGCCTCGCGGCCTGGCTCTTCCTCTCCCTCGGTCTGATTCTGGGCATGCGCTGGTCTTACGACGTTTTGGGTTGGGGCGGCTATTGGGGGTGGGACCCCGTGGAAGTGGCAGCCTTGCTCCCCTGGCTGAGCGGCACCGCTTTCCTGCACTCGGTGATGATTCAGGAGAAAGAGGAACTGCTGAAGCACTGGAACATGGTGCTCATCATCCTGACCTACGCGCTGGTCATTTTCGGCACGTTCCTCACCCGCTCTGGCGTGCTTTCGTCGGTGCACGCTTTTGCTCAAAGCGCCATCGGGCCACTTTTCTTCGCGTTCATCGGCATCACTTTCACCGCCTCGCTCTACCTGCTGATGCGCCGCTGGAACGACCTCAAAAGCGACCTGCGCATCGAATCACTGCTCTCGCGTGAGGCCCTGTTCACTTTCAACAACATGGTTTTCATGGGCATCGTGGTGGTCGCGTTTTGGGGCGTGATTTTCCCCATCCTTTCGGAACTGGTCACCGGCCAAAAGGTGACGGTCGGGCCGCCCTTCTACCGCAAGGCCACAGGGCCTCTCTTTGCACTTTTGCTGCTGCTGATGGGCATTGCACCGCTCTCGGCATGGGGCTATGCCAGCGCCAAACGGCTGAAAAAACTCATCTGGCTGCCGGTCGTGCTGGCTTTCCTCACCACGGGCGGGCTGCTTGCCATTGGCATTCGCTCGGTGTGGGCGTTAGTGGGCTTCTGGCTGGTGGCTTTCACGGCTTTCGTCACCCTGAGCGAATTCGTGCGCGGGGTGCGGGCGCGAATGCGTCGCGGAGAAGCCCTGCCCGTCGCCTTCGTGCGACTGATCTCCCGCAATCGGCGGCGCTACGGCGGCTACATCGTGCACCTGGGCGTGATCGTGATGGCCACGGGCATCATCGGCACCCAGTTCTTTGCCACCCAAACCCAGGCCACCGTGCCCCAGGGCGGTAAGATCACCCTCGGCCACTACACCATGACTTACGATGGCCTGCAAGAATTTTTCGCCCCCGACGGGCGACACGTGGCACGCGCCATTGTGAGCGTCTATAAAGACGGCAAGAAAGTCGGCGTCGTCCACCCCCGCCGCGATTTTTATCTGGATTCCCAGCAACCCATGACCATTCCGGGCGTGCGCAGCACCTGGCTGGACGACTTCTACGTCATTTTGGTCGACTGGCAGCCGATTTCGGTCGAAGGGGCAACCTTCAAAGTGTTCCATCAGCCGCTGGTCAACTGGATCTGGACAGGTGCACTGATCTTCATTCTGGGCACGCTGGTGGCGGCCTGGCCGGAAGCCGACCCCGAAACCGCCAAACGACGTCGTCCCCGCCATGCTGCCCGCAGAGAAGCGCGGGCTTCAGCATCCTGAACATTGGAGGGTTCCGTGAAGCGCACATTCTGGCTCGCTCTCGGTCTGTTGGTGGTGCTGGCGGCGGTGGCCAGCGCCTTCCCGGCGCAGGCAGCCCAACCCACCCCCACCGCCACGCCGGTTATTACCGACAACCAGGTCAACGCCGTTGCCCATACCCTCTACTGCCCGGTGTGCGAAAACACCCCGCTCGATGTGTGCGGCACCCAGGCTTGCGCGCAGTGGCGGGAACTCATTCGCCAGCAACTGCAACAGGGCTGGACGGTCGAACAAATTCAGCAATATTTCGTCGAAAACTACGGCGCCCGGGTGCTGGCTGCCCCGCCCCGCAAAGGCTTCTGGTGGCTGGCTTACATCGTGCCGCCGCTGGCCATTCTGGCAGGGCTTTACATCCTCTACCGGGCCATGAAACAATGGTATCATCCCCGCAAAGCCACGGCGGGGGAAAGCCCTGCCAAAACGCCCGAAACGCCGCCAGCAGCGGCTTCTGCGGAAGATGACGCATATCTCCGCCGTGTCGAAGAAGAACTCCGCAAGCGGGGCTGACCCCGCCCCAAAGCCGGCGCGCGCCCGTCGCACTGCCGCCGGCTTTCCCATCCCCTTCGTTCGGAGCCTGCCATGAGCGCAGAATCTTCCCCGCAACCCGAAATTCCCCCTGAGGTCGCGCCTTCCCCAAAGCAAGGGCTGAGCCTGGGCAAAATCGTCGTCTGGGGCGGGCTGCTTGCTTTGCTCGCCATCGTCGGGCTGATGCTCAACCGCACCCAGAAAGGCGGGGTTGCCATCGGCGACCGTGTGCCGCCCGACCTCACCCTCACCGCCTTCGACGGCACCACGTATCGCGTGGGCGACCTGAAGGGCAAAGTGGTGCTCTTCAACTTCTGGGCTTCGTGGTGCACCACCTGCAAAGACGAAGCCGTCGCGCTTGAACAAGCCTGGCAACAACTTCAACCGCGGGGCGATGTGATCTTCCTGGGGCTGGACTACGTGGATACCGAGCCCGACGCCAAAGCCTACCTGCAACGCTACCACATCACCTACCCCAACGGCCCCGACAAAGCCACTCACTGGGCACAAACCTTCCGCATCACTGGCGTGCCCGAAACCTACATCATCGACAAAAACGGCCGTCTGGCCTACAAGAAAATCGGCCCCTTCCGCAACCTGAACGAAATCATGAGTGCGGTCATGGCCGTCTTGGAGAAATGACCCATGGACTGGGGAGCATTGTTTTTCTTACTGGCATTAGTTGCCCTGACGGGGCTGTATGTTGCCCTGCCCATGCTGCGGGGGGAAGGCACCCTGGTCACCGCCGAAGAACAGGAGCAATCGGCGCTGCTGGCGCGGCGCGACCAGGTGCTGGACACCCTCACCGAACTGGATTTCGACTTCAACACCGGCAAGGTGGATGAAGACCACTACCAGATGCGGCGGCAGGCCTTGATGCAAGAAGCCGCTGCAATTCTCAAAAGACTGGACGCGCTGAAGCTCCTCACCAGCCACGACCCGCTGGAAAGCCTGCTCAAGCAGCGCAAAGCCCAGCGGGGCGCACTGGCCCACGGCGACCCCGACGACGCCGTCGAGGCACTGCTGGCCGCCCGGCGACGCGCCCGCAGCGGCCAAAAAGCCGCCGGTTTCTGCCCCCAATGCGGCGCGCCCGTGCTGGAAAGCGACCGCTTCTGCCCGCGCTGCGGTGCGGCGCTCAAAGCTTAGGGCCGAGCCGAAAACCTCTGACAGGACTGTCGCTGCAAAACAGACTGAGCGTTGCCAGAGCGGCCTCTTGACCGCAAAACGGCAGGGCGCTTTGCCCCCCTCCCCTGCCGCTCAGGGAGCCCGCGATGGCGCCCTCGCATGTTTTTTGAGAGACACTCAGACAAAACCAGCAACGTCAAACCGCTTGCCCACCTTTGCGAAACCCCTCCCTACCACCCTTCGCACCCGAGGCTGTTTCATGCACACCTTCCCCAAAACAACCCGCTTGCTCCTCTTTCTCGCCATCGCCCTGGCTGCACTCAGCCTGGGCGCGTGTGGCTTCAATCTGGCTGGCGACGTCACCCCGCCTCCCGGTTGGCACCCCACCGCCGTGCCCCCCACACCGAACACCGCCGACCTCTACCCCGCTTTGCCGCCCGACCCCGTCGCCGGGAAAGCCATTTACCAACAGCGGTGCCAGAAATGCCACGGCGCGACCGGCCTGGGCGACGGCCCCCAGGCCGCAGCCCTCGACATCAACCCCGCCGCCCTGGCCGACCCCCAAGAAGCCCGCGCCGACGTGCCAGCGAAACGCTTTGCCGTGCTCACCCAGGGCAAAATGGACGAAGGAATGCCCACCTTTGCACACATCTTGACCGCCCGTGAACGCTGGGACGTGCTGGCCTACATTTACACCCTCAGCGTGCCCAAAGAGACTTTGCAACGCGGCAAAGCCCTTTACACCGCCCGCTGCCAGACTTGCCACGAAGCCGACGGGCGCGGCAAAGACCTGACCAACCAAAAACGCATGGCGCAAGCCTCCGACGAAGACCTGGCAACGGCTATCACCGGCAAACAGCATCCCCCCGAAGTGTACGCCGGGCTCAGCAAAAGCGACCGCCTGGCGCTGGTGGCCTACATCCGCACGCTCTCGTTTGCCCACACACAGGCAACCGCCACTGCCACCCCTACCAGCGAAGCCGCAGCGACGAGCAGCGCCCCCGTCCAGGGAACCGGCACCCCTGCCACAGAGGCTGCGGCTACCCCGGAAGCCACTACCACCCCCGAAGCCAACACCATCACCGTTACGGGGCAGGTCACCAACGGCACCCAGGGCGGCAAAGTACCTGCTGATCTGGAAGTGACACTGCACGGCTACGACAAAGGCAGCATGAAAGAGGTTTTCAAGGCCACGGCGGCCATTGACGCCGATGGCAATTTTGCCTTCCACAACGTGCCCTTCGACCCGCAGCGCATTTTCTTCGTCACCGCCGAATACGCCAAAGTGCTCTACGGCTCGCGCACCGCGACCGCCCTGCCCGACCACAACACGCTCAACCTGCCCCTGACCATCTACGAAACCACCACCGACCCCAGCCACGTGCGCGTCGAACGCCTGCACGTCTTCGTCACGCCGCAAACCGACCAGGCCATTCAAGTGGTAGAAATGTACATCATCACCAACGAAGGCGACCGCACCCTGGTCAGCGCCGACGCGCAAAAACCCGTCCTCACCTTCGACTTGCCGGCAGGGGCAGTCCACTTGCAATTCCAGAACGGCAGCCTGGGGGGGCGCTACGTCCAAACCGCCCACGGCTTCGGCGACATGCTGCCCGTTTACCCGCAAGCCACCACCCAGGAAGTCTTCGCCTACACGCTGCCCTTCGAGGGCAAAGAAATGACCATCGCGCATCCGGTGCCGTTGCCCGTAGCCGCCGCCGTCTTGATGGCGCCGGAAGGCCAACTCACCCTCAGCGGCCAGGGGCTGACCGACGGCGGGGTGCAAAAAGACGAAACCGGCAACACCTTCCGCATCTACAATGTTGCCGCCTTGAACGCCGGCGACACCCTCACCTTCACTGTGCGGCGAGTGGGCGGTGGGCTTTCCCTGGGCGGCGACAAAACCAGCCTGGCCATCGGCCTGCTGGCCCTTGGGGCGGCGCTCATCGCCATTGCCGTCGTCCTCACCCGGCGGGAAGGCCCAGCCCCAGCAGCCCCTGCAGACGCCACTGCAGCGGTGCCTGCCGAAATTGCCGACGACCCCGATGCCTTGATGGATGCTATTCTGGCGCTGGATGACCTGTACGAAGAAGGCAAAATCGAAGAAGCAGCCTACCGCCGCCGCCGAAAAGCGCTCAAAGACCGCCTGAAAGCCCTGCTGGCCACCGCAGAGGATGAAACCGACGCATGACCCACGCGATTGCCGTTTCACGCCTAACCAAACGGTTCGGGCTCAAAACCGTCTTGCGGGGGCTCGACTTTACCGCCGCGCCAGGCGAATTCGTGGCGTTGCTCGGCCCTAACGGCGCAGGGAAGACCACTTTTCTGCGCATCCTGGCTTCCCTCAGCCGTCCCACGGCGGGCAAAGTGCGCATTGGCGGAGCATCCCTGCCCCAGGAAGCCGCCGCCGTGCGGCGCAGGCTGGGCGTGGTTTCCCACCAGCCGTTGCTCTACGGCGACCTGACCGCCGAAGAAAACCTGCGCTTCTTCGCACGCCTCTATGGCCTGCACGCTCCAGCCCGGCGCATCACTGAAGTGCTGGAACTCGTAGGGCTGGCGCGTCGCCGCCACGATTTGGTGCGCACTTACTCCCGCGGTATGCAACAGCGTCTCGCCATTGCCCGCGCCATTCTGCACGACCCTGAAGTGCTCCTGCTCGATGAACCTTACACGGGCCTCGACCAGGATGCCAGCGCCATGCTGGACACCGTGTTGCAGGAAGTGGCCGCCCAGGGGCGCACGGTGGTGATGACCTCCCACGATCTGAGCCGGGTCGCCGCACTGGCTTCCCGCTTCGATGTGCTCGCCCGGGGGCGCATCGCAGCCTCCGCTTCCCGCGAGGCCATTGCCGACGCCCAACTGCTCGATTTCTATCGCGCCGCCATCGCCGAGGAGGCCCCATGAGCAGCCCCTCACCCATCACCGGCCTCTGGCAGGCCACCCGCGCCATTGTGTGGAAAGACCTCACCGCCGAGCGGCGCAGTCGCGAACTGCTCTCGGCCATGCTGGTGTTTGCGCTGCTCGTCATCCTCTCGTTCAACTTCGCGCTGGACCTGGACCCTAAAACCCGAGGCAGCGTTGCCAGCGGCGTGCTGTGGGTGACTTTCATTTTTGCCGGCACGCTGGGGCTTAACCGCTCCATGGCAACCGAAAAAGACCGCGGCTGCCTGGACGGCCTGCTGCTTGCCCCCATCGACCGTAGCGCCATCTACTTCGGGAAGGCCATCGCCAACCTGGCTTTCATGCTAATCGTGGAAGCCATCGTGTTCCCGTTGTATAGCGTGCTCTACAATGTCAATCTCTTTTTACCCGGCCTGCTGCTGACCGTCATCCTCGGCTCGGTCGGCTATGTGGCCGTGGGTACGCTGCTTTCCAGCATGGCCGTGCAAGCCCGCACGCGCGACATGCTGCTGCCGATTTTGCTCTTTCCGGTGACGCTGCCGGTGCTGATTGCCGCCGTCAAGGCCAGCGCAGGCTACCTGAGTGGGTTGCCGCTGGAAGAAATCACCCCCTGGCTCAACCTTTTAGTGGTCTACGATGTCATCTTCATCGCCATCGCGTTCATGGTCTTCGACTTCATTGTGGAGGAATAACCCATGAAATCTACCCCAACGGCTTTGAAAGTGCTCGACTTCTTGAGCGCGCTCTTGCTCGTGGCCGCTCTCGGCATGGTGTTCGGCTACGCGCCAACCGAGCGCACCATGGGACTGGTGCAAAAAGTGTTCTACTTTCACGTCTCTGCAAACTGGGTGGGCATGTTAGGCTTCCTGGTCGCAGCCGTGGCCGGGGGGCTTTACCTCGCCAAAGGCACCCCCAAATGGGACGTGGTCGAAATCGCAGCGGTGGAAATCGGCCTGGCGTTCTCTCTCATCGGCATCGTCAGCGGCTCGATCTGGGCGCGCCCGATCTGGAACACCTGGTGGACGTGGGACCCGCGGCTGGTCACCGTCACCGTGATGGAACTGATTTACATTGCCTATTTCATGCTGCGCAGCGGCATCGAAGACCCCGACCGTCGCGCGCGCTATGCTGCCGTGTATGCCATTGTAGGTTTCCTCAGCGTGCCGCTCACTTTCCTTTCCATCCGCATGTACCGCAGCATCCACCCGGTGGTCATCACCAGCACCAAAGCCCAACTCGCCCCCCGCATGTTCCAGACCTTCATGTTTAGCCTGTTCGCCTTCACCGTGCTGTTTGCAACGCTGCTGTGGCACCGGGTACGTTTGGGACAATTGACCGCTCAGGTGGAACGCCTGCGCATGAAACTCACCGACTGAACGAGGAGCAATCGCATGGTACCCCAAACTGGAAACTACATGATTGCCGGTTACGTCGTCATCTTAGGCGGTATGACGCTTTACGTCGTCAGCCTGGCGGTCCGCTTCCGCAACCGTCTGCGCGAGCTGGCCGCGCTGGAAGAAGAAGCAGCCCGCGAGCAGTCATAACCCCCTTTTCATCTCTGACTTTGCCCGCCGCAGGCCTTTCCCGTGCCGGCGATATACGCGCCGCCGGGCATTGCCTGCGGCGGTTGCACATCAGGCATTTTCAGGGGGAATGCAAAAGCACGTGCAACACCATGCTGTCGGTCAAAAGCGCCACCGGTGCCCGATCGTCGGTGAACACCTCACCCGCGGCCATATCCAACACCACCCGATGGCTGGCAGCCAGCCCCATTGCAGCCAGCAACAGCTGCGGGGCATGGGCTTCCCTCCGTAGCGCCGCCGCATTGGCTTCCAGATTGGCAAACTGCGTGGGCTGCGCCGTGGCATAAATCACCACGTTGAAGGTATTGGGCACGCGCACCGCATACACCGAGGGGAACACCGTGTGCAGGGTAGCCGCGATGGCATTGGCAAGGCGGAAATCGCCCGGCGGCGCGCCCACATTGACCGCTACCGCGCCCCGCGGCGCGAGATGCTGCCGCACCAGTTGAAAGAACTCGCGTGTTGTGAGATGCCAGGGGATGTAAGGCGGGCGGTACGCGTCCAACACAATCAGGTCATAACGATAGGGCGAGCGCCGCAATCCCACGCGGCCGTCTTCAGCATAGGCATGCAAATTAGACAATGCAGCCAGGCCAAAATAACGCCTTCCCACACTCAAGATAGCAGGGTCAATTTCATAGCCATCAATGGGCACCGGCCCGAAGACAGCCGTGGCTTGCCGCGCCACCGTGCCAGCCGCCAGCCCCACCACCGCGATGCGCTGCACATCCGTAGGGCGATAAGGCGGTGCGTTGAAAAACGGCGCGTTCAAGAAGAACATCCACGCCCCATAATATGCCAGGCGGGTCGGGTGGTAAACCGAATGCACCCCCTGCCCCTCATTCAAGCGCAGGTAGCGATAGCCATCGCTTTGCAGCACCTGAATGTAATTGTAAGCCGACTCTGTTTCGTAGATCTGCCCCGCCGTTTGCTTGATGGGGCCGGAAGCCCAGAAAACCCACAACCCCACGATGAGCACCGGCATCCAGCCATAGCGCCACAGCGCCCGGCGCCGCACCGTCCACAAACCGCCCAAGGCCGTCAAAGTGAGCAACAGCCCCAGCAGCAGAAAAGTGCGCCGCGTGCCCAAGAGCGGCACCAGGAGCAGGTCGGGCAAAAAAGTGCCCACAAAAGAGCCCAGGGTGGAAAGCGCATACACCCGCCCGGAGACGCTGCCGGCCTCCGAAGTGCGCTTTGTGGCTATACGAATCACAAAAGGAGAAACCATGCCCAGCAAGGTTACGGGCACCACCAACAGCACCAACACCGCCGCGAACGCGCCCAACAGAACCCCCAGCCGCAACGCATCGAACGCGTCGGCAGCCCGGTAAAGCACCGGTCGCGCCGCGACCGGCACTAACGCCACGGCCAGCCCTGCCCACGCCACAATGCGGTAGAGCGTATAGGGGCGCGGGTCACGGTCAGCCCAACGCCCCCCCGCCAAATACCCCGCCGTGAGATAAAGCAAAATCAAACCAATGATTGTGGCCCACACCAGGTTGCTGGTGCCAAAATACGCGCCCAGCAAGCGCGCCGCGGCCAGTTCCACGGCCAGCGACGCCAGGCCGGTCATAAAAGCGGTAAAAAAGAGATAAGGCATAGGGTAAAAGCCTGAGCAAGACAGCCGCTACGACCGCTTGCACCACGGTGCGCGACAATCTCCCGGTCAATGGCACGCTGCGCCCTTGTCGAAGGCCGCGATGTTCCACAAATCACTGGCGGCACTGGGGTCGGGAACAAACCCACAGAAATCGGGGCGCGTCGCGGCCACCCGCGGCAGGCGATAGAGCATGATAGAGGGCAAATCGCGTGCCAGAATTGCCTGCAAATGCGCCATATCTTTGCCGAAGCCTTCATCGTCAGGAATGCTGTTGTTGGCCGCCCGGCAATAGCCGTCGAAGTTTGTATTGACGTAAGCCGTGTCGTTCCAGCCTGCCCAGCCCAGAGGGAAAGCCTTTTCGTCTTCGTGGGTCTTGCCGAAGATCTTGAGCAGCCAGGGCACGTCTTTGATTGTCAAAGTGCCATCGCCGGGAATGGCATCTCGCATCCACAAACGGCATTGCGGGCGGTAACTCATTTGCATGGGCACGACGGCAAGGTCAAACTTACGGCCAAAAATGGGCCCGTCGGGGCCGGGGGCATAGAGGGCTTTGGGGTC
Source organism: uncultured Anaerolineaceae bacterium (assembly GCA_964474015.1). Taxonomy (GTDB): domain Bacteria; phylum Chloroflexota; class Anaerolineae; order Anaerolineales; family DRMV01; genus DRMV01. The sequence goes on from CAYYRG010000012.1 coordinate 15,101, forward strand.
ATTCCACAGTTTGACCTTGAGCTCAATGCCGCAAGCCGCCGCCGACTGCTTGAAGATTTCCGCGGCTTTGGCTTCCCGCGGCGTGTCAGGGGCCCAATAGTTCAAAACCAGCGGGTCGCCCCAGGTAATCGCAGCAGGCTCGCCCTGATAAACCCGCGGGGTGGCCGGGTCGTTGTCGTGATCCACCCAACCGGCAGCCTGCAACAAAGCCGCCCCTTTCTTCGGGTCGTAGGTATATCTGGCAATTTTGGCATTGAACCACGGGCTTTCGGCAGGCACAAAGGAATCCATCACTTCAGCATGACCGCCCCACACCTCTTGCACCACCTTTTGGCGGTCGAGACAATAGGCCAGCGCCTGACGCACTTGCGGGTCGCCAAAGAAATCGGGGCGCTCACCGGGCTGCCAGCCATCGTCGTAAATTGCAGGGCGCAAGTCAAGGTCAAGGCGCTCGAAAGCCGTCCCTTGGGTATAGTAAGCAGCGACCTTGCCTTCCTTCTGCAACGCGTCCAATCGGCTGCTGACCGAAAGCAAATCGACGGTTTCGTCGAGCACATCGCACTTGCCCGCTTGCAGGTCATCCAGGGCTTCCTGGGGGCTCTTGACAAAGCGGAAGACCAGATAATCGAACTTGGGCAACCCCTCGGTCGAGCGGAAATAATGGGGGTTACGGGAAAGCCGAATATAGGCGCCCGCTTTCCAGTCATCGATTACATAAGGCCCCCATCCCACCGGCGCGCGGTTGGCTTCCGGCAGCGTCAACAGTTCCTTGGGGGAATATTTTGCCCAAAGGTGGGCGGGCAGGGGCATCCAAAAATTGAGGTAATAGGCGGGGTCACGATAGCCCGGCAGGCCCTTCCAGACCACGGTGGTCTTGTCGGTCGCCTTGTAAGCCGCCGTGTGGCGCAGCATATCGGCATAACGGCCATGGGCGGGGGTATCAGGCGAAGAAACCAGGGTATAGGTAAAGACCGAATCGTCGGCAGTGAGGGGCTGCCCATCCGACCACTTCAAGCCCGGCAGCAAATGAAACGTGACCTGCATCTGTTCCATGTCAACCGCGCCCATATCGTCGGTGTATTTGAGCGCGCAGCGGTTAGAATGGCAACCTGCCGGCAGAAACGAAACGCCATCTTTCAAAGTTGTGATTTCACCCCGCGCATCGACAATCGGGCTTCCGGGGGCAACCTCGACTTCCACAAAAGCCGCATCGCCATCGGCTACATTGGGCAGTTTTTCCAAGATCACCGGCTGGAAGCCAAACGTGCGGTATTCCACTGGCCCTTCATACACCGCCGCGAGCACACTCCGCATGGCCTGGGTATCGCCGGCCAGGGGGTAGAGCGTGTGCGGCTCCTTCCCCATGCAGATGGTCAGGGTGCGCGGGGCAGGGGTTGGCTGCGGCGTAGGGGTAATCAAGGCCACCGACGGCGGTTGCGTTGGCTGAGGAACAACAGTGGGAGATGCCGGGGCCTGAGCCGGTCGGGGACGGCAGGCCGCCAGCAGGGTCATCAAAGCAAACAGCAACCAAAAACGACGCATAACACGCTCCTGGGACGCGCCGCGGCGCGAGGTCAGTGGGGGTAAGTATACCATCAAGCCCAACCGCGGCGCAGTGGCCGAAAGCCAACCCCCCAGCAGGCTGGCTGCTGGGGGGAAAAGCCCATGGGCACAAGGCTCACAAACAACGCCTCAGCGCTTTTTGTGAATCTGGACATACAGCGTCACGCCCAACGAACCGATGAACAGCCCCGTCAACGAAGAGGCAAATGCCGAA